>JAYUKK010000074.1:0-4642 GCA_043764515.1 Microbacterium sp. | reverse complement strand
ATTCGCGAGACGAGCAACCCGGCGATCACGGGGTGTCCGTCAATCCGTACTGGGGGTAGTAGTACGCCACACCCCGTGAATCGGTGACGAAGGCACGGATGCCCGGCTCGAACCGCGCGCGCGTGAAGGTCACCGTGTCGCCAAAACAGGGCGAGTCGACCTGCACGGTCAGATACGGGGACCCTGGCGCGGCGTCGCTGATCGACCGCACGAGCGACGATGGAGGGCCCGACGCGAAATCCCAGTCGGGGAGCACCGGCAGAGGAACGGTTCCGGTCCAGGTCGAGGTGATGCCCGCGACCTGCTCGTAGCTCGCTGCGCGCCGCACAACCGCCGACTCGATCGCGGGCGCAAGCTCGTAGGCGCGTCCGTTCATGACCAGAGTCGTGTTGGCAGTGATCGGGCAGGCAGTGCCGTTGGCGAGCTGACCGGGCACGCCGCCCGTGACGACGATCGTCGGCTGAGCATCCCCCACCGGTCGATACACGAGGCCGGGAATGTAGCCTACCCGGTACGCACTCGAGATGAGCTTGCCCTGCTCGGTCTCGAGTCCGCGTCGAACCGTCGAATAGAGCACACTCGCGAACGCCTGGCACGCCGACAGTGATCCGTCGGGGGCCGTGGCCGCTCCGAGAGTTGCGTCGACGTCAGGATCACCATAAAGCTCGGCCGCCGCCGCCAGGTCGTCGGCAGAGTCGGCGGGCACGGTGAAGGTGTCGCAACTGAGTCCGGCCTGCGAGAGGGCGTAGTCCATGGCGGCGACGAGCAGGGCCTTCATGTTGCCCGAAGCGACGGCCGCCACATTCTCATGCATGGGCACCTGCGGCGGAAGACCGGTCGCATAGGTAAAGGCGACCGCGACCGCCATGTTGGTCACCGAGTCGCACGCTTTCTTGGCATCGGGCGACGCTGCACCGGCCGCGAGACACACCGGGTTGATCGCATCGAGCACGTCGATCGCGGTGGAGTAGATCTTGTTATAGATGCCAGCCACGGTGTTCCACAACTCTGTGAGCGCCTCGTACACACCGGGCGAGATGGTGCTCACCAGGCCCGCTCCGAGGCCTATCGACGCCCCCACGAGCGCGCCGGCAGGCCCTCCCACGAGAAATCCGACGAAGGCACCCATGAGGCTCGTCTGCAGCACGCAGACGAACCCGCACTTCGGCTTCGACTTCTGCTCGGCGTCGTAGATGCCAACCTCCGCACTGTTCCTGAAGGCAGTGCGGGCTTCTTCGCAGTAGATCCAACCGGCTGTCGGATACGACGCGAGCGCGAGTCCTAGATCGCTGCGAGCGAGGTTTCCGGTCGACACCACCGTGTCGCCGGGTTCGGGAGGGCCTGAGTACCTGATTCCCAACGGGGTTTGGGCCGTCGGCCCCGCCCACGGCTCGGCGAGCCAGACCTCGGCGGGCGGATAGCTCTGGATGTCGAAGCACGCGCCCCGGTACGCCTGATCAGTCGCCGCCTGCGCGATTCCCTGCCGGAACTCCACTTGGGGGTCGATGAGTTGAGGGGCCGTCTCGTCGGTCCAGAGAGCGGACTGGGTCATGTCGATCGCGATGGGTCGCGAGGCATAGCCCTCGCTGCCGGATCCACTCGCGCCGCCGACCGCGAGAGCCCGCACCGAGAGGTCGGTGATGAGTCCGTCGTTCGCCGCGAGCGTTGCCGCGGCGAGTGAGGCCGCCACCGCGTCCTCGAGAACCAGTGAGCCCGCGCCGGCGAGACTCTCGGCATCGTCGCCGGCCTTGAGCGAGCGCCACTGCCAGGGCCTGATCGTCGTCGTGCCAACGGAACCGTCCGCCGTCGGCGTGAGGGACACGTTTATCGTGCGCAACACTCCCGCAGTCGGCAACGCCGTCGACGCTGGGCTGATGCGGGCCATCGACACCTGCACGAGAGCCGTGCGCAACGCCGGGTCGAGACTCTCGACGGTAAGAGTGACCGGCGCATCCGTCGCCAGGTTGACCACCCGTTCAACGAGGGGGTCGGTCGGGATGCCGAGATACGCATCCGCGCCAGAGACCTCGCCGAGCGAGGCGGTGAGCGTGAGCGATTGGGCGGGCGCCGTCGTGCCGGGTTGAGTGGCCCCCGCTGGTTGACATGGTCCGCCCGAACCGGTTGATCCATCTGTCGATGGCGGCTGGATGCTCGCCCGGCAGAACAGCCCCGAACCCACCTGCACGGCCTCCGTGCCGTCGCGGTGCCACAACTCGAGATCGACCTGGTCTGACAGCTCGACCGAGACGAACGATCGAAGGTCAGCCGCGACGCTCGACGGCAAGAACTGGCCGTCAGCCGCGGGAATCCGTTGCCACGGGCCGCGGTCGATCGACACGTAGAGGTACGGATCGGGGACGTCGATCGACGACGACAGCACGCCGTTCACGATGATGGCGTCACCCGACCATCCGAGGTCGGCGCACTCTTCTGGCACGGTGACCGAGATCGGTACCGACGGCCCGTTGAGCCCGCTCACGTCGTCGGTCACCCGGGGCAGGAAAGCCACAAGAGTGAGCAGTCCGATGGGTAGACCGCTCAGACGAGTCGCGAGGCCATCGCGAACCTCACCGACCTTGCGGAGCTCAGGGCCCGCGTAGATCCACAACTCGTCGGCCGGATCGGCAGCCGCCACGACCACCTCGCAGCCCTCGACGCTTGCCGTGATGCGCTCGAGCCACGAGCTGGTCGGGAGCACATAGCGCGAGGGGTCATCCGCGATGGCGAGCGGCGCGACGGGCGCCACGATCGGCGTTCCGGGAGTCAGGACGGTGTCGTACGAATCCACTCGCGTGCTCGGCAGCAGTTGGTCGGGGGTTAGCGCCAGACGGCCGGCGATCGAGGCGAGAGTGTCGCCGGGCGCCGCGCGCAATCGGGTGACGGGTGCCGGGGCATCCGTCGTCGCCGTCAAGCGAGCGTTGAGGCCAAGGTCGGCAGGCAGGTCGAGCACCGACGTGGGCAGCAACGCCGAGTGCGCGGCCGTGCCCGTGGCTGTGATCGCCCGAGCGAGCAGCGGCCGATCACCCGCGATCGTCGGAACATGATCGAGTTCGAGCGACAGCGCGAACGAACCGTCGCTCAACTCTGTCTCGTCCACGTCGTGGATCGACAGCACGAGCCGGTCGGCATCCCACAGCTCGACCGTGTCAATCGGCTCGGGCGACTGACCGATGAGGGCCACGCTGATCGTGCCGCCACGCTCCACCGCCGGCGACGAAACCGCGGTGAGGCTGAGCGGAAACGCGCTCGGCGCCCGCACAGCCTGCGCCGTGGGAGTCTCGAAGGGCGAGCCGAACTTGGTCACCGCAACGACGCCCGCCGCTACCAGAAGGCTCATGGCAACCACGACGGCGGTCACAGCGAACCACGGCCGCTCGATCGCGGACCGCTGACGGTCGGTCGACACGGGCTACTCGGTCAGGGCGTACTGCACGCACACGCGACCGATCACGGTCGTCGTGGTGTCAATCGTCACTTCGATGTCGAGGAAGCCCGTGTACGGTCCGCCGTCGATACCCGCAACGGCCTCGGGACCGACGAAGGTAAAGACTCCGTCAACCTCGTCGAAGAAGAACGACCCCGTCGAGGGGGCAACATCGCCCTCTGAGGTGATGTAGGTCGACGACCAACCGTAGGTCGGGTAGGCGTCGCCGTCGTGCGCCGCATAGCTGAACGAGATGGTGTCGCCCGCTTCGACCGGGTATACATCGAGCGCGGGTTCGACTGTGAGTGCGGGGTCGAGAAACAGGTCATAGCCCGCGGTCGTCGCGGCCGAGCAGTCGAGCGCTCCCCCGGTGTCGGTCGATTCACCCGACGTCGTGCCGCCGTCGGCGCCGCTGTCTGTGCCGCCGTCGGCCGGCGCACCGGTCGTGCAGCCGGCAAGGGCGATGGCGCTCACGAGCGCCAGGGGAACAAGGGCAGAGAGTACTGTTCGGGCCATGTCGTCATCTTGCGGCCAGGCCTGCACTGGCAATAGTGGGGTTGCGGCCTATTCACCGGGGTTCGGGATGCTGCGCACCAGCCGCGCGATGCCCACTCGCGACCCTGCCTGCCAGCGACGCTGAATCTCGGCAACGTACTTCTCGACCGTCTTGGTGCTCACCCCCAGTTCGCGCCCAATCTCGGCGTTTCCGAGCCCCGAGGCCACGCGCACGGCGACGGCCGTGAGTTGCGGCGAGAGCGGCGCGGGCCGTGGTGCATCTGCTGCCGGGAAGAGCTCGGCGACTCGCGCGGCCACGAGGAACCGCGATGCCGCACCGAACGCGGCCAACACGCGAGAGACGTGCGCGCGCACGGTGTGTTCCGACACATGCAGGGCGGCGGCGATCTCGACATTGCGCAGCCCGTCGGCGACCATGAGCGCAACTTCGCGCTCGCGGGCGGAGAGCCCGCTCCACCCCGCGCCCGCTGCCGGCGGCAATCGACGACCCGAGGCCCGGAGCTCGCGCACCGCGGCTTGGCGGGCAGCGTGGTGGCCGGTGCTCTCTGCCGCAGCAGCGAGCGCCACGAGGCGCGCTGCCCCCGAATCGGCGTGCTTGTCGGCTCGGCGGGCTCGCGCGGCGAGCACTTCGGCCTCGGCTGCCTCGACGGTTCGCCCCTGTGCGTTCGCGAGTTCGAGAGCCCGATCGGCCGCGACGAGAGC
>JAYUKK010000073.1:0-4662 GCA_043764515.1 Microbacterium sp. | reverse complement strand
CGGCCGCCGACTCCGGTGCCGGTCACGCGCGCGAGGTCAACTCCGTGCTCGGCCGCGAGCTTGCGGACGAGCGGAGTGATGTACGCGGCCGACGGGGTCGAGGCCGCGGCGGGTGCTACCGCGGGCGCGGCCGCAACAAGAGCGGGAGCGACCGGCGCGGGCGCCGCCACCGGGGTCACAATAGGCGCAGGGGCCACAACAGGCGCAGGGGCTACCACCGGTGCAGGCGCGGCGACGGGCTCAGGAGAAGCGACAGGCGCAGGGGCAGCCACCGGTTCGGGCGCAGCGACCGGCTCAGGGGCCGCCACGGGAGCCGCGGCTGCGGGTGCAGCAGCACCCCCACCCGCCCCGGTACCGATGCGCACGAGGGGCGTACCGACCTCGACCGTCTCGTCTTCAGCAACGAGGATCTCTTCGACGATTCCGGCGACGGGCGACGGAATCTCGGTGTCGACCTTGTCCGTCGAGACCTCGAGCAATGGCTCATCGACCTCGACACGGTCGCCGACGTTCTTCAGCCATCGGGTGACCGTTCCCTCGGTGACGCTCTCGCCGAGCGCCGGGAGGTTGACGGATTCGCTCATCAGTAGTGCTCCTTCGAAGCCTGTGGTGTGTGTCTAGCCTAGTTGCGGAGTCAGGGTCACATCGCGTGCAGCGGCTTGCCCGCGAGCGCGAGGAACGCTTCGCCGAGCGCCTCGTTCTGCGTGGGGTGAGCGTGCAGCAACGGGGCAATGTCTTCGGGGTGGGCATCCCAGTTCACGGCCAGCTGCGCCTCGCCGATCAATTCGCCGACGCGGGCACCGATCATGTGCACGCCGACGACGGGACCGTCGACGACGCGAACAACCTTGATCGAGCCGGCAGTCTCGAGGATGTGGCTCTTGCCGTTGCCGGCGAGGTTGTAGTCGTAGCTCGAGATCGCCGCGTCGCCGTACTGTTCTTTGGCCTTGGCCTCGCTGAGGCCAACGGAGGCAACCTCGGGCTCGCTGTACGTGACCTTGGGGATATTGACGTCGCTGATCACGACCGGGTTGAGTCCGGCGATCTCTTCGGCGACAAAGATGCCGTGCTGGAACCCGCGGTGAGCGAGCTGCAGACCCGGGACGATGTCGCCAACGGCGTACAGGCCCGGGATGTTCGTCTCGAGCCGCTCGTTCGTGAGCACGAATCCGCGATCCATAGCGACGCCCACCTCTTCGAAGCCGAGGTTGGCGGTCGACGGCCCGCGGCCCACGGCCACAAGGAGCAGGTCGGCCTCGATCGTCGCGCCGTTCTCCAGCGTGACGACGACGCCCTGCTCGTTCTGGGTGACGCCTTGGAAGCGAACGCCGAGCGTGAACTCGATGCCGCGCTTGCGGTAGGCGCGCTCGAACTGCTTCGAGATCGACTCTTCTTCCATCGGCACAAGGTGCGGAAGCGCCTCGATGATGTGCACCTCAGAACCCCACGAGCGCCACACGCTCGAGAATTCGACGCCGATGACGCCGCCGCCGAGAACGGCGACCTTTTTGGGCACGTAGTCGAGCTCAAGTGCTTGCTCAGAGGTGATGACCCGGCCGCCGATTTCGAGGCCGGGAAGGGTGCGCGAGTACGAGCCGGTCGCCAGAATGACGTTCTTGCCGGTGATCGTGCTGTCGCCGACCTGAACAGTTGTGGGGGAGGTGAGACGGCCTTCGCCCTCGACCATCGTGATGCCGCGTGCCTTGATAAGGCCCTGCAGGCCCTTGTACTTGCTCGCGATGATGCCTTCGCGGTACTGGATGACCGCGGGAACATCGATGCCCTCGAGCGTGGCTTTCACGCCGAACTTGGCGGCGTCGCGAGCGGCGTCAGCGACCTCAGCGGAGTGCAGCAGCGCCTTGGTGGGGATGCAGCCGACGTGAAGGCACGTGCCGCCCACCTTCGACTTCTCGATGAGTCCGACGCTCATCCCGAGTTGACTGGCGCGCAGGGCAGCGGCGTAGCCGCCACTTCCGGCACCCAGGATGACGAGGTCAAAGTTCTGGTCCGACACCGGCAGAAGCTCCTTACATCCACGAAGGATTGTCATGCGGGGGTCGACGCTCGAGGTGGCGGGTCGACCCGCTATGCGGCACGACGGTCCCGTGCCCGGAGACGAGCCTACCCCTTTGCTGAGAGGCGTTCCGCGAGCCGCACAAGCAGACGCACGGTGACGCCCGATGGGCCCTTCGGGGTGTAGCCGAATGGGGCGGCGGGGTTATTGGCGGGCCCCGCAATGTCGTGGTGCGCCCAGGGGATGCGCGGCGCATCCGTCTCATCGCTCGTGGTTCCGACGAACTCGCGCAAGAACACGCCCGCCAGCAGCATGCCCGCGGCGGTGCTACCGGGCTTGGCGTTGGCAATGTCGGCGATGTCGCTCTTGAGCAAGGCCCGCAAGTCTGAGGGCAGGGGCATGGGCCAGACGAGTTCGCCCGTGTCGGCCGCGGCGGCTTGAACTTGGGCGACGAGCGTGTCGTCGCCCATGAGCCCCGCATAGCGCTCTCCCAACGCGACGCGGGCGGCGCCCGTCAGGGTCGCCACGTCGACAATGGCGTCGGGGCGCTCTTCACTCGCAGCGGCGAGACCGTCGGCCATGACGAGTCGACCTTCCGCATCGGTGTTGAGTACTTCGACGGTTGTTCCGCCGCGAATCGTCAACACGTCGTTCGGCCGCATGGCCGTCGATGACGGCATGTTCTCGGCGAGACACAACCACGCCGTGAGGCGCACGGGAATCTCGAGCTGCGCTGCGGCAATGACAGCGGCGAGCGCCGTCGCCGCACCCGTCATGTCGTATTTCATGCCCACCATGCCGGCCGGCGGCTTCAGCGACAGCCCGCCTGAGTCAAAGGTGATTCCCTTGCCGACGATGGCGAGATGCGAGTCACCGCTCTCACGGCGGTACCGCATGATGAGCAAGCGTGGCGGGCGGGCCGAGCCCTGACCCACCCCGAGAATTCCGCCGAAGCCGCCCGCGGCGAGCTCATCCGGTCCGAGCTCCTCGATCTCGACCGGCAGACCATGAGCGGCGGCGCGAGCCTGCTCGACGAAAGAGGCTGGGTACAGGTCGTTCGGCGGAATGTTGACGAGGTCACGCACGAGAGTGACCGCGCCGGCCGTGGCCGTTGCAGCCGCGGCCGCAGCCTCGGCCCCCTCCGCCTGCGTCGCGAGCTCAATCGCACTCGTGCCGGCTGTGGCCTCTGCCGACCGATAGGCCGTGAACCGATAGGCGCCCATCGCCGCACCTTCGAGCACCGCTTGCACGTCGGCCGCCGTGGCGGTCGGCAGCGCGAGCGCGACACGCGGCACGCTACCCAGCGCACGAGCCGCCGTGCCTCCCGCCGATCGAAGACTCTCGGGCGTGAGGGCGGCGCGGCCCAGCCCGATGACGAGAATGCTCGCGGCCGTGACGCCCTCGGGCGCGGGCAGGCGTGCGGTCTCGTCGACGGCGCCCGTGAGGCCGAGCATCCGCAATCCCTCACCGAATGTCGCGAGCGGGCCGTAGTTAACGCCGACTACCGTGATGGCGTCATCGCCGACAGGCGACATTCCGACGACGAGAACGTCAGCATCGAGGTCAGCGGGCGCGAGCGAAGATACGGAAAGCAAAGGCAGAGGCATGGGCGTCATGCTAGCCGCGGCCTGTTCGCTCTCGGCACGCGCCCCGAGGCCCGCCGTCGTTGACGGGGCGACCTAGCATGGAGGAATGCAGAATCCGGCTGACCTCTACACCGTCGCTCTGACGGAATTCGAGGTGCCGCGTGATCTGCCCCTCGTCATCGGGCTGACGGGCTTTGTCGATTCGGGTGGCGCGGTTGCCCAGGTCTCGGAGTACCTTCTCGACGAGCTCGACCACCGTGATGTGCTCGTTTTCGACAACGACGCGTTGCTTGACTATCGCGCGCGGCGTCCGATCATGGTCTTCGAAGAGACGCGCATCACGGAATACCGTCGCCCGCAGCTCGCGCTCCGCCTTGCGCACGACGAGCTCGGTACGCCCTTCCTGCTGCTGACGGGGTACGAGCCCGACTTCCAGTGGGAACGATTCGTGGATGCACTGGTCGGCATCATCGCGCGCTACGGCGTCGCCTCCACCACCTGGGTACACGCCATCCCGATGCCGGTTCCGCACACTCGGCCGATCCGCGTGACCGTGAGCGGCACGCGCGACGAGCTCATCGAGGCGCTCTCCGCGTGGCGCCCTCGCACGCAGGTGCCCGGCAATGTTTTGCACCTGCTCGAGTATCGCCTCACCGAGTCGGGGCATCCAATCGCCGGATTCGTGCTTCTCGTACCGCACTACCTGGCCGACACCGAGTTCCCGTCTGCCGCGGTGACGGCACTGGAAAGCATCACCGCAGCGACGAGTTTGCTGTTCCCGACCGACCGTTTGCGGTCAGAGGGGCGTGATTTCCTCGCGAAGATCGAAGGTCAGGTCGAGGGCAACACCGAACTCGCGCGACTGGTCAGCTCGCTCGAAGAGCGCCACGACAGTTACATGGAAGACAACCCCCTGCGGTCGCCCTTGACCGACGAAGATGGCGAGCTGCCGAGCGCCGACTCGATCGCCGCCGAGCTCGAGAAGTTTCTCGCGTTTCGGCAGGCGGCAGATGACGACGAGAGCGCGTAAGCCGACGGGGCTCGGTCGGGGCTGACGCCGAT
>JAYUKK010000072.1:0-4695 GCA_043764515.1 Microbacterium sp. | reverse complement strand
GCGCCATGGTCATCGTGCACGAGAAGCTCGGCCGAGACCGAGGTCTCATCGGCCTGCGTCAGGCTCGTGCGCTGGATACGCATCGGCAAGCGCGCCGGACCGGCACTGACGCGGTGCGCGACGAGCGCGGGGAAGCCGCTCCAGCCTTCAGCGGGCCCGGCGAGGATCGACGGCACAAGAGGCACGTCGGGAGAACTGGGAGCAATCGCCGGGAGACCCGCGGCAACGCGTTCAAGCATGATCGGCTCGACGTCTCCGAGGTCGTGACCCCAGTGAACGAGCCGTGGCACGGCCGTGCCGCGGGCGTCGAGCACGAAGCTGACACCCGCGGCACGGAAGTGGAGAAGCGAAATACTTACTCCTTGACAGGAATCGAGGCCGCCTTGAGGGCTGCGATCGTGGCGTCCTGACCAGCGGTCAGTGCATCCAAGAGCGTACCGTTGCCCGAAACGGCACCGGAGAAGCCATCAGCGACATCGTTGTAGACCTGCGTCATCGTCGGGCCCCAGGTGAAGTTGGGGTCGACGTTGTTGCCGGCCTCGGCGAAGACCTCGTAGATCTTCTGTCCGCCGTAGAACTCCACGCCCTCACCGAAGACCGGAAGCTGGGCTCCGGCGATCGTCGCGGGGTAGATGTTGGCGGTGCGGTTCATCGCCGTGAGCGAGTCGGCATCCGTGTTCAGCCACAGAGCGAACTGTGCAGCCTCGTACGGGTGCTTCGAGCCCTTGAGCACCGCGGTGGTCGAGCCACCCCAGTTGCCCGCGGCGCTGGCGCCGGCTTCCCACTGCGGCATCGGGGCAACAGCCCAGTTGCCGGCGGTGTCAGGCGCACCGCTCGCGATGGTGTTGGCACCCCAGACGGCCGAAACCCACGTCCACAGCTCGCTCGAGTTGTAGGCAGCGTTCCACTCGTCGGTCCACGGCGGGTAGACAGCGACGAGGTCGTTGTCGATAAGGCCCTGCCAGTACTCGGCCACCTGGGTGGTCTCTGCACCGGTCATGTCGACCGTCCAGCCGTCAGCGTCGTTCGAGAACCACTCGCCGCCCGCCTGCCACACCAGACCTGCGAAGGCGTTGATGTCGCTCTGCGAGAAGTTGTTGATGTAGCCGCCCTCGGTACGAATCTGCGCTGCCGCAGCCTCGTACTCTTCCCACGTCGTGGGAACCGGGATGCCCGCAGCCTCGAAGAGGTCGGCACGGTAGAACATGGCCATGGGGCCGGTGTCTTGCGGGATCGCGTAGACCGCGTTCTCTTCACCGAAGGTGACCTGGCTCCAGGTCCATCCCACGAACTGGTCCTCCGCCTCGAGGATTCCCTCGCAGGCCGCGATGTTCTCGAGGCCGTCCTGCACGCGGAAGTTCGGCATCGCGTCGAACTCGATCTGACCAAGGTCGGGCGCGTTGCCGGCCGCGAGCTGGTTGAAGAAGTTCTGGTAGGTGCCGCCGTTGCCGTTCGGGCCCGTCTGCACCTCGACCTGGATGTCGGGGTTCTCTTCGTTCCAGATAGCCACGGCCTCTTCGACGCCGGGGAGCCAGCTCGTGAAGGTGAGGCTGACGGGACCGTCAGAGGGGGCGCAGTCACCGCTCGCGCCGGGGGCGTCAGTGCCGCCGGTCGAGCAGGCTGTCAGCGCAAGTGCGGAGATGGCCGCGATGGCCCCCACACGTACGATTCGAGAGATCGCCATGCTGTGTTCCTTTCGATTGGTGATGCTGGTGGTGGTGCTCCACTCTGCCGCCAGGCGGCGGAGGGTCTGTCGGGGGCTCACTTGAGCCCGCCGTTCGCCAGCCCCGACTGCCAGAACCGCTGCAGCGCGAGGAAGGTGACGATGAGGGGGATGACCGACAGCAGCGACCCGATGACGACGAGCGCGCGGATGTCGGGGATCTGGCTTACTTGCGTGTTCCAGACGTACAGGCCGAGGGTCACCGGAAACAGCTCTTCGTCGCGCAGCATGATGAGCGGCAGGAAGAAGTTGTTCCAGATGCCCACAAACTGAAAGAGGAAGATCGTCACGAGCGCGGGCGCCATGAGCCGCGTAGCAACCGTGAAGAAGGTTCGCACTTCACCAGCGCCGTCGATACGCGCCGCTTCGATGATCTCGTCGGGAACACTCGCGGCAGCGAAAATGCGCGAGAGGTAGACGCCGAACGGGCTCACCAGGCTGGGCAGCAACACGGCCCAAATGGTGTTGGTCATGCCCGTCTGGCTGAAGAGCAAGAAGAGCGGCAGGGCAAGCGCCGTTGCCGGCACGAGCACGCCTCCCAGAATCAGGTTGAAGAGCGTTTCGCGTCCGAAAAAGCTGTACTTCGCGATGGCGTAGCCCGCCATCGCGGCGATCAGCGTTGCCAAGAATGCGCCGAGCCCAGCATAGAGCGCGCTGTTTGCCAACCAGCGCACGAAGACGCCGTCGCGGTAGTCGATCAGTGCGGCGATGTTGTCGAAAAGCGCGAAGTCGGCGAACCACAAGGGGTTCGTTGAGGTGAAGTCTTCGCGCGTCTTGCTGGAGGCGACGAGCAACCACCACAGCGGCGTCAAGAAGTACAGAGTGGCGACGATCATCACGGACATCGCTACGACGCGTGACACAGCGCTCTCGCGGATGCCGCCATCACGAGCCGGCTTCTTCATACCCTGAGTTCGAAGCGCGCGGGTGTCGGTCGAAACGCTCATGCTGCTGTCCTCCGCTGCGTGAACTTGAGCACGGTGAATGAGAGGGCGAAGGTTGTCAGGGCAAGCACGACCGACATGGCGGCAGCGAGGCTAATGTTCGGCACCGACGCCGTGGAGTAGATCGTCAGGTTCGGCGTGAACACGCTCGTGACAGCGTTCGAGAAGCTCTGGAACACCTGAGGTTCGGTGAGCAACTGCAGCGTACCGATGATCGAGAAGATGCCCGTGAGCACGAGTGCCGGTACCACGAGGGGAATCTTGATTGACCAGGCGATGCGGAGCTGACCTGCTCCGTCAATGCGGGCCGCCTCATAGATCTCTTGCGGAATCGACAACAGAGCCGAGTAGATGATGAGCATGTTGTAGCCCACATAGACCCACGTCACGACGTTCGCGATCGACCACAGAACGGCGTCTGCCGATAAGAAGTCGACGTTCGACGTCACCGCGGTAAAGGGCGATAGGTTGGGAGAGTAGAGAAAGCCCCACATGATCGCGGCGATAACGCTCGGCACGGCATACGGCGCAAAGAAGGCCAGGCGGAAGAACTTAGATCCTCGAATGAGCGGGGAGTCAAGAAGAAGTGCCAACACAAGGGCGAACCCGAGCATGACCGGTACCTGGATGACGCCGAAGAGCAGTACTCGACCGATGGATGACCAGAATGGCTCGTTCTGGAACACAGCGATGTACTGCGTCAGACCACCAAAGACCTGCACCGCGGGGCCGAACGTGCCCTCACGCTCAACGGTGAGCAGAGACTGGTAGATCGCATAGAGAACGGGAACCAGGTAGAACAAGATGAAAAGTATGCCGAACGGCAACAGGAAGACGGCTAGTGCCCCCCGATGACGGACCCCCTTCGAGGCTTTGACTACGGTGTCACGCGCCACGATCGCTCCTCTCTGACTTGACAACGCGCACGGCACCCGCTGATAGCGGCGTGGCGTCGGAAACCGTCTCGCCCGAAACAAGGTCGAGACCCGCGTACGGTACCGCGATCGGCTCGGATCGGTGGTTGATCACGAACGTGAACGTGTCGGTGGCTGACTGCCGCGTCACGATATCGACGTCATCGCCGACCTCGACCACCGGCACTCCGGCCTCAGACGCGAGCTGGCGCATCAGCGCACGCAAACCGTCGTCGTCAAGCACCGTCGAGACGTACCACGCGGCTCCTGCGCCAACGGCTCGTCGTGTGATGGCGGGGGATGCTGCGGCGGGGCCGTCAACGAACGTCGCGACGATCTCGGCATCGGTCACGCGCACAGCGTCGCTCCAGATGCTGCCGCGCGCTCCACTCGAGAGCGTGACGATGGCGCTGGCCGCGAGCGGACGGAACTCGTCAATCGTGAGACCGAGCAAGTCGCGGAATGCTCCGGGGTAACCGCCAGGAATCACGGCGTCGCTCTCGTCAACGATTCCCGTGAAGGGGGTGATGAGCACCGTGGCGCCCGCGGCGGCGGCCTTCGCGATCGCCGAGGATGCGGCATCCGTCACGGTGTAAAGCGTCGGCGCGATCACGAGGTCGTAGCCGGTGAGGTCGGCGCCCGGCGCGACCATGTCGACCGTGATGCCCAAAGAACGCAGAGCGCGGTGATAGCGGTGGGCCTCGGGCAAGTAGCGCATCAGGCTGCTGGGCTGCGAGTCGCCTTCGGTGGCCCACCAGGCATCCCACGAGAACACGAGTGCGGCGCGGGCGTGAACCGCCGAGCCCACGACGGGCGAGAGGCGGTCGAGCAGGCTCGACAGCTCGACGCTCTGTGCCCATCCCTGACCGCTGGTGCCGCTGTGGGGGAGGAGGGCCGAGTGGAACTTCTCGGCACCGCTCCGCGATGCACGCCACTGGAAGAAGCAGATCGAGTCTGCACCGCGTGCCACGTGGCCGAGTACCGTGCGAACCAATTCGCCCTCGCGCTTGGCGTGGTTGACCGGCTGCCAGCTCACGGCACTGGTCGACGTCTCCATGACCATCCACGGGCGGCCGGCGGCCAGACCGCGCGTGAGGTCGGCGCTGAAGGCCAG
>JAYUKK010000071.1:0-4702 GCA_043764515.1 Microbacterium sp. | reverse complement strand
GCAGCGGCAAGTGGGGGGCGAGTCCGAAGAGGTCGCCCTCGTGCGAGCCATAGCCGTGCAGCAGCACGAGCAAGGGCCGCCCGGCGCGCTCGGCCTCGGGTGCCGACCAGATGATGGCCGAAGGATCAATCAATTGCATGCCGCTCATGCATCCATCGTGTCAGGTGACCCCGTAAGGGCCGGGTACGGGACAGAATGGAGCATGACCACCGTGCGCACTCCCGATCCGAACCCGGGCTGGCTGTCTGACGAAGAACTCGAGCAGATTCGACAGCGGTTGCCGCTCGTCTATGTCGAGGCGATTCCGGTGCGCGTCGATGGCATGGGCGCAGTCACCGAGGTGGGCGTTTTGTTGCGCGTGAATCCGGCAGGCAGTATCACCCGAACGCTGGTCAGCGGGCGGGTGATGCGCGGCGAAACCTTGCGCGATGCACTGTATCGCCACCTGGAGAAAGACCTGGGCCCCATGGCCTTCCCGCAGCTGCCGGCGTCGCCAACGCCGTTCTTGGTCGCCGAGTACTTTCCGTTCCCCAGCCCGACGCGCTTTAGCGACGACCGGCAGCACGCCGTCGCGCTCGCCTACGTCGTTCCGGTGACGGGCACGTGCGAGCCGCGCCAAGACGCGCTTGAGCTGACGTGGATGACGCCGGACGAGGCGGCGTCGCAACGCGTCGCCGACGAACTGGAGGGCGGTCGGGGCGCCCTGTTGCGGTCCGGTTTAGCGTCAGTGGGCGTGCTGCCCTAGCGCGGCTACCCCCTGAACTGGGGTGTCAACTGACCCCCGCCCGGGGTACAACGCGTCGGCGCCTTCCCCGGTAACCTGGTAGACGTTCGCTTTCAAGCGGATGGTCGTCGCGTCATCCGGTCGAGTATTACCCCGAATTTGTCCCGACCGGTCGGCACCCCGGGGGGATTAGAGCATAATGACTTTTTCATCGTCACGTCGTGGCCGCGGTCGGCTTCTGCCGAGCCTGGCGGTCATCGCCATCGTCACGCTGTTCGCCCCCTTCATCGCCTTCCAGCCAGCCACGGCCGCTGAGGGTGACCCTGACGAGCCCGTGCTTGTGCAGTTCGAGAAAACTGCCATCCCGCCGGCGGCGCTCGCCGCCGTCGGACCCGCGGGCACGGTGACCTACCAGTTCACGATCAACTGTTCGTCACTCGAAACTGACTGCCTCAACCTCGCTCTCACTGACGTCATTCCTGCGCCGCTCGTGCTGCAGTCGGTGTCCACGGCTCAATCGATCCCTCCGGTTCAGACGGTCATCACGGGCAACGGGTTCACGGTGCGGGTAGTTGACGACCTCGGGGGCGGCTTGGTGGGGTTGCAAGCCGGCACGGGCATCCAGATCAACGCGACCGCGACGGTCCCCTCTAACCTCTCGGCCGACTTCGACGGCGCGATTCTGCCCAACACGGCAACGGTCACGGTGTCGAACCGCGAAGACCTCACCCTCGACCCGCCGCGACCGGCCACCATTCTCTCCAGCGCCGCGGTGCGGCTCGCCGTTGATCGCACGCTCGCCTCGCAGATCACGAAGACGATCACCCCCGATTCGGCAACGGCCGTCGAGGGCGCCCCCGTCACAATTTCCCTGGGCGCGACCAACGCGAGCAATGGCTCCGTCGACTCCCTCGTCATTCAAGATCCGGCGAACCTATCGTCAACGGTGCTCGACACGTTGCAGGTCACGGGGCTCAGTGGCGTCGCGTTCCCCGCGGGTGCCGACCGCATCCGCGTGGACTGGTACGACGGCTCGGCGTGGACCACGGGCACGGCGTCGGCGACTGCCGCGCTGCCGAGTGGGGTTCCGACTGCCGATATCCAGGGCTTGCGTTTCACGTTCACGAGCTCGACCGGCGGCCGCATCGCGATCGGCGGCACGGCTGCTATCACCGTCAATGCTGCTCTTTCGGCCTCGGCCGCCCTCGTCACTGAGCCCACCACGGTCGTGAATACCGCGTCATCATGGGTGACCTATGCGGCCGACAGCACCCCGCCGGTGCAGGCGAGCGATTCCATCGTTATCGGCCCGCCGAGCATCAGCCCGGTCGCCACCAAGCAGTTCGGCGCCACCTCTGTCATCGGCGGCGATCAGGTTCTCGTCACGCTCGGGGGCTCGATCGGCGGCGACTTCGGCCTCAAGGCAATGACGATCACCGAGCCCTCGCCCGGCTCCACATCGCTTGCGGCGCAAGGGTTGAGTTTCGACGGCTGGGTTGACGCCGACATCGAGTGGCCCATCGGGGCGACGAGCGCTCAGGTCAGCTACAAGTACGCGGGCGATCTCGACTACACCGCCCCCATTTCGACAACGACAGCTGACACGCTGCCCGACCCCGTCGACCCGGCTCTGGTCACCGACATTCGCGTGACATTCCTCAGCACTCTGCCGCAGGGCATAGCACCGGGGCAGTACACCGTGCTGCCGTTCTTGGCGATGAGCGACCCCGTGGTCAGCGACATCACGACGGTCAACGAGGTACGGGTCGATGTCGTGACGGTGACCGATGAGACCGCTTTCGCGGTCGCGACGGACGACCTCACTCGTCGCACGTTACGCGTGAACACCGAGGTCAACAAGGTCGCGACTCCCTCGCAGCTGTACTCGTTCCCGGGTGCAACAACGCTCCTGTCGATTCCCGCGCGCATCACACCGCTTCCGACGTCGGCGATCGACCCCACAGCATCGACGGTCGGGGCCACTTCGCTCACCGTCACCGACCCGCTTGATGCCACGACGGATGAATTCTGGAACTGGTTCAACCTGTCGGCGATCGTCGCCACGGCGGTGCCGGGCAACACCCTCATGACCGTCGAGTACTACGACGGCACCGACTGGATCGCCCTGCCCGGCGCCACGGACGTTGCCGGACCGACGTATTACTCGACGACGATCAATCCCGCGCTGCGCGACACCATCGAGGGTGTGCGCTTCATCTTCCGTCACGCCACGTATGACACTCTCGGCACGTTGCTCAACCCCGGATTCAGCGTGCAGCCCAATCTTTACGTGTCGCTTCGTGACCAGCTGCGCGACGGAACCGGCGAAGCAGCGTCGTCGACACGCGTCGTCCCGATCGTCATCGACAACGTGGCCCAGAGCCGCGTTGTGAACCCCCTTGCCGACCCGAACCAGGCCACGGACGACGATCCGGCGAGCGTTGAGCTGTTGCCGATTGCGGACGTTGAGGGAATTGAAAAGAGGTGGCTCCCGGTCGCCAGTACCGGCATTGAAGCCGTCAACGCTCGGTCGTCCGACCGTGCGATCGCGCGCATCAGCTGGGGCACGGGCGGCGTTCCCTTCGACTCGATCATGGTCTCTGACACGGCCGACGACCCCTCAACGACCCCGGTCGCCGATACCGTCTTCGACGCGTTCGACCTCGTTCGCATCAACCCCATCACGTCGACACTCGACCCGTTGTTGGTCTACGACCAGGTCACTGAGGTCGAGCTTTACGTTCCCGGATCAGGGTGGATCGCCACGACCACCAACCCCTGTGCCGCAGGTGCCTGTGACGGAACCTTCCCGGGGTACACCCTGACCGCGGCCGAGAGTGCCGCGGCAACGGGCGTTCGCTTCGTCTTCGCAGAGAGCCCCACTCGGTCGACGCTTGCGCTGACCGACCCTGACGCTCCACCCGTGGGCTCTGGCGTCGCGCCGTCTGTTGCTCTTGACCGCCGGTTCGACCTCACGTTCGAGGTTCGCGACCAACGCCGTTCTGACCCCTCAGTCGCCGTGCTGGGCACCACTCGTCAGGCGCTCTACAACGTCATCGGCGAGTTCGGCACCGTACGCAATACCGCCCGCGTCGACGGTCGTGATGGCACGGATGCTGTGGTCTTCACTCAGACGGCGAGCGACGACATTCTCATCCTCGATTCGCCGCTCACGGTGTCGGTTTCGAAGACCTGGGTTGACGGCCCGCTCGGAACTCCGCCCGTCGGCACCCCCCAATCGTTGTATCCCCGCGCGCGCATGACCATCGATGCGACCAACGAGTCAGTGATCGCGGTCAACGAGCTCGCCATTGCTGACCCGGTCGCGAGCACCAACCCGTTTGACGCCGTCAACGTCTTCGACATCGTGACCATCACAGTGCCCAGCGGTGCGACGGCAACCGAGGTGCGCCTCAAGCGAGAGAGCGGCGCTATTGACCTGTTCACGCGCACGGCAGCCCTTGCCCTCACGACCGCACAACTTGCCGACGTCGTCGGAATCGAGGTCGTGCACACCGGCCGAATCGACGTGCAGGCCAGTACGCGCATTGTGCTCGACACTCAGTTGCGCGCCGAGCTGCGCAGCGCGCCGGGCACGATCGTCAACTCGGTCAGCAGCGCGGTCGTCGAGAACACGGCTGAAGCGCGTGTGGTCGACCCTGGCGGGGTCACGGTCCCTGCCCTCGGTGAAACCGACAACACCGTCACGGCACAAGATTCCGCGTCCGTGGCCGTCGTTGACTACACCTACGGAGTCACCGCGACGAAGGGCATCGTCGCCGATACGACCGCAACGTCGGGCACCCCGGCCACCCAGATCGAGGGCAACTCGCGCGTGGCGGCGATCACGCTCACGGGTCAGCCGTCGGGAACCGTGCGGTCGACCGACATGCTGTTTGAAGACATCAGCCCGACCTTCTGGAACGCGTACAACTTCACGGCTCTCGGTTCGCACTCCTTCTCGGCGCCCATCAACCG
>JAYUKK010000070.1:0-4745 GCA_043764515.1 Microbacterium sp. | reverse complement strand
TGTCGAGCATCCGTTTCAGTGGCCCAGGTGCGCCGAGTTGGAAGAGGGGGCCACGATCGGTACCCGGCCGAGGGCCCCGCGATACCTACGGCTGAACGCTCGGGGTCGCGAATACAAATCACTCCACCCAGGCCGGGATATCTCCCCAGAGGCCCGTTCTGACGGCTCCCAGGGGCCATTCCTTGGTAGGATGGACCCGTCACATCGGGGCGCTCGCGCGCCCAAGGCGATGGGCGACCAACGAACCATTCGGCGGGAGCGCAATTCCATATGACCACTTCATCCCCCACCCCCTCCGAAAATCCGGCCGACAACAAGGCCGAAGCCACCAGCGAAAGCCAGACCGCGCAATCGAGCCCGAGCATGGCAAAGCCCAACACGCCAACCCCCCGCAACGATCACAGCTACGGCGCCGGCGACATCCAAGTACTTGAGGGTCTCGAGGCGGTACGCAAGCGCCCCGGCATGTATATCGGGTCAACGGGTCCGCGCGGTCTGCACCACCTGGTCTACGAAATCGTCGACAACTCGGTCGATGAAGCACTCGCCGGGCACTGCGACACGATTCACGTGACGCTGCTTGCCGACGGTGGAGTGCGCGTCGTCGACAACGGCCGCGGCATCCCGGTTGATGAGCACCCCGTCGAAAAGAAATCGACCGTTGAAGTTGTGCTCACGATCCTGCACGCGGGCGGCAAGTTCGGCGGCGGCGGCTACGCCGTCTCGGGCGGTCTGCACGGTGTCGGCAGCTCCGTCGTCAACGCGCTCTCTGAGCGACTTGCCGTCGATGTGCGTCGTCAAGGAAACGTGTACTCGCAGACGTACCAACACGGTGTTCCGGATGCCCCGCTCTCGAAAGGCGCAGCGACCGAAGAAACCGGCACGACCATCTCGTTCTGGCCGAACGGCGAGATCTTCGAGACCACCGAGTTCGACTACGACACGCTGCGCACGCGCTTCCAGCAGATGGCCTTCCTCAACAAGGGCTTGCGCATCACGATCGCCGACGAGCGTCGCGACGACGATGCCGCGCCCGACGCCGCTCCGCGGCGAGAAGAGTTTCTCTACGAGAAGGGGCTCGTCGACTACGTCGAGTTCTTGAACTCCGCCAAGAAGATCGAGGTTGTGCACCCCGAGATCATTTCTTTTGAATCGGAAGACACCGAGCGGCGCATTGCGCTCGAGGTGGCCATGCAGTGGACGAATGCGTACTCCGAGTCAGTGCACACCTACGCCAACACGATCAACACCCACGAGGGTGGCACTCACGAAGAAGGTTTCCGCGCGGCCCTCACGACGCTCGTGAATAAGTACGCGCGCGACAAGGGCATTCTCAAGGAGAAAGACGAGAACCTGTCGGGCGACGACGTGCGCGAGGGCCTCACCGCGGTGATCTCGATCAAGCTCGGTGAGCCGCAGTTTGAGGGCCAGACCAAGACCAAGCTCGGCAACACCGAGGCAAAGTCGTTCGTGCAGAAGGTGGCTGGCGAGCACCTCGCCGACTGGTTCGAGCGCAACCCGGTGCAGGCCAAAGACGTGATCCGCAAAGCACTGCAGGCCTCGGCCGCGCGCATCGCCGCGCGCAAGGCGCGCGAGCAGACACGACGGAAGGGCCTGCTCGAGTCGGGGGGCATGCCCGGCAAGCTCAAAGACTGCCAGTCGAAAGACCCGTCGCTGAGCGAAATCTTCATCGTGGAGGGCGACTCGGCCGGCGGCTCGGCCGTTCAGGGGCGCAACCCCGAGACGCAAGCAATTTTGCCGCTTCGCGGCAAGATCCTCAACGTGGAAAAGGCGCGGCTCGACCGCGCCCTGGGCAACGCCGAAGTGCAGGCCATGATCACCGCGTTCGGCGCGGGCATCGGAGAAGACTTCGACCCGGACAAGGTTCGGTATCACAAGATCGTGCTCATGGCCGATGCCGACGTCGACGGCCAGCACATCACGACACTGTTGCTCACGCTCCTGTTCCGCTACATGAGACCGCTCATCGATCTCGGCTATGTATACCTCGCGCAGCCGCCGCTTTACCGCTTGAAGTGGTCGAACTCGGAAGATGAGTACGTCTACAGCGATCGCGAGCGCGACGTACTGATGGAGGCTGGTCTTGCCTCTGGCAAGCGCATCCCGAAAGACAACGGCGTTCAGCGGTACAAGGGTCTTGGCGAGATGAACCACCAAGAGCTGTGGGACACCACCATGAACCCCGCGTCGCGCACCCTCTTGCAGGTGACGCTCGAAGACGCGGCCATTGCCGACAGCGTGTTTTCGACCCTGATGGGTGACGACGTTGAGCAGCGCCGCAACTTCATCCAGCAGAACGCGAAAGACGTGCGCTTCCTCGACATCTAGTCGAGTCGATCCCGCGCACCCACCTCCACCGAAAGAAGCTTTCCCATGGCAGACGAGACTCCGGGCACCGAGCCCATCGACTACGGACCAGGCGGCCGGGTCAATCAGGTCGACCTGCAGCTCGAGATGCAGCGCTCGTACCTCGACTACGCGATGAGCGTTATCGTCGGGCGCGCACTGCCCGACGTGCGTGACGGCCTCAAGCCGGTGCACCGCCGTGTCATCTACGCGATGTTCGACGGCGGCTACCGCCCCGACAAGGCGTACTCGAAGTGTTCGCGCGTCGTCGGCGACGTCATGGGCCAGTTCCACCCGCACGGCGACTCGGCGATTTACGACGCGCTCGTGCGACTCGTCCAGCCGTGGTCGATGCGCTACCCGCTCGCGGCCGGCCAGGGAAACTTCGGCTCGCCCGGTAACGATGGCGCCGCCGCCCCGCGATACACCGAGACCAAGATGGCGCCGCTTGCCATGGAGATGGTTCGGGATATCGAAGAAGACACCGTCGACTTCCAAGACAACTACGATGGCCGCACACGAGAGCCGAGCATCCTGCCGGCGCGGTTCCCCAACCTGCTCGTCAACGGCTCGGTCGGTATTGCCGTGGGCATGGCGACGAACATCCCGCCCCACAACCTGCGCGAGGTGGCGTCGGCCGCGCTCTGGCACCTACAGAATCCCGATGCCGATCGCGAGAGCTTGCTCGAGGCGATTCTGCAGCGCGTGAAGGGCCCCGACTTTCCGACCGGCGCCCAGATTCTCGGGGTGAAGGGCATCCACGATGCCTACCGCACGGGCCGCGGCTCGATCACAATGCGCGCGGTCGTCACGGTCGAAGAGATTCAGAACCGCACGTGTCTCGTCATCACTGAGCTGCCCTACCAGGTCAACCCCGACAACCTCGCCATCAAGATCGCCGACCTTGTGAAAGAGGGCAAGCTCGGTGGCATCGCCGACATTCGCGATGAGTCGTCGGGTCGCACCGGTCAGCGCCTCGTGATCGTGCTCAAGCGAGACGCCGTTGCCAAGGTCGTCCTCAACAACCTTTACAAGCACACTCCGCTGCAAGATAACTTCGGCGCCAACATGCTCGCGATCGTCGACGGCGTGCCGCGCACGCTGCCGATCGACGGCTTCATCACCTACTGGGTGACGCACCAGATCGAAGTCATCGTGCGCCGCACGGCGTTCCGCCTCGCGAAGGCCGAAGCCGATGCTCACATCTTGCGCGGGTATCTCAAGGCGCTGGATGCTCTCGACGAGGTCATCGCCCTGATCCGTCGCTCGCAGACCACGGAAGAAGCCCGCGACGGCCTGATGCAGTTGCTCAGCGTCGACGAGCTGCAGGCCACGGCCATCCTCAACCTTCAGCTTCGTCGTCTCGCGGCGCTCGAACGGCAGAAGATTCAGGATCAGGCGGAGGAGCTCGAGCGCCTCATTGCCGACTACCAGGCGATTCTCGCGAGCCCCGAGCGTCAGCGAACGATCGTCTCCGATGAGCTCACCGAGATCGTCGACAAGTACGGCGACGACCGCCGCACCGAGATCATGTTTGGCTTCGACGGCGACATGAGCGTCGAAGACTTGATTCCGGTCGAAGAGATGGTTGTGACCGTCACGCGCGGCGGCTACATCAAGCGCACGCGCAGCGACAACTACCGGTCGCAGCACCGCGGCGGCAAGGGCATCAAGGGTGCTCAGTTGCGCGCAGACGACGTCGTTGAGCACTTTTTCGTGACGACGACGCACCACTGGCTGTTGTTCTTCACGACGACGGGACGGGTCTACCGCCTCAAGGCGTATGAAGTACAAGAGGCCGGCCGCGATGCCAAGGGCCAACACGTCGCGAACCTGCTGGCGTTGCAGCCCGATGAAGAGATCGCTCAGATTCTTGACATCCGCGACTACTCCGTGGCCCAGCACCTCGTTCTCGCGACACGAAATGGCTTGGCCAAGAAAACGGCACTCACCGAATACGACACCAACCGCAGCGGCGGCATCATCGCCATCAATTTGCGCGATGGCGACCAGCTCGTCTCGGCGATGCTTGCTGATGACTCCGACGACATTCTTTTTGTATCGCGGCGGGGCATGTCGCTGCGGTTCACGGCCGACGATTCGGCACTGCGGCCCATGGGTCGTTCGACCTCGGGCGTAACGGGCATGAAGTTTCGCGAGGGCGACGAACTCTTGTCGGCATCCGTCGTCGGCGACCGCGGATACGTCTTCGTCGTCACCGAGGGCGGCTACGCCAAGCGCACCGAGGTTGAGCAGTACCGCGTTCAGCAGCGCGGGGGTCTGGGCATCAAGGTGGCCAAGCTCAGCGACGATCGCGGCGCCCTGGCGGGCGGCCTGATCGTGGCCGACGACGATGAGGTACTCGTGGTGATGCAAAA
>JAYUKK010000069.1:0-4765 GCA_043764515.1 Microbacterium sp. | reverse complement strand
CAAGCGCACCGCGTTGGTGCCCTCGGCCGACAAGAACCGACCGACTTGGGTCTGCAGTCGAGCGACCCACGCGACAACCGTCTCGCGGTCGTTCAACTGCCGCTCGGCGGTCGGCCGCGGGTCGCCGATAAGCCCGGTCGAGCCGCCGACCAGTGCGAGCGGATGGTGCCCAGCCAGCTGCAGACGCCGCAAAAGCAACAGCTGCACGAGATTGCCGAGGTGCAAGCTTGGGGCCGTCGGGTCGAAACCGCAGTAGTAGGTGATCGGCGCGCCAGCCAGCAGCTCGCGCAAAGCGGCCGCATCGGTCGACACGTGCACGAGGCCTCGCCAGACGATTTCGTCCCACACGGTCTCGAACGTCGCGTCGTTCTGCGGGATCGTGAGCGTCACAGCATCAGGGTTCACAGGGGCGGCGGTCACCGCGCCAGCGTATCAGCGGGCGTCGGGCCGTGAGCCGCGCCGAACGACGGCAGCGCGGTAGGTCGAGACGGTGGCATCCCCTTCGAGCCAGAAGCGCCAGGGGTACTCTGCAGTGCCGCCGGCGCCACTGACGCCCACGCGCGGGCCTGCCGCGATGAGCTCGGGCGGCACGAGTGGGCCGGGCTCGAGAGTGAGGGGGGCGGTGGCGAGCATCCCGCCGCTGTCGCTCAATTCGATGCCGAGAGCGGTCGCGAGGCGCGCCGGTCCGCGGGCGAGATCGCGCGGAGCAATGAGGCGGGATGCGCACTCCCCCGTGCGCCGCAGTGCCGCGGCTGCCCGGCGCTTGGCCGCGAGCTCGGCGCCCTCGATGACCTCGCCCGCGCGCAGCAGCACGGCACCGGCCTCGCCGGTCGGGCCGCAGACGAGGTTGAGGCAGCGGTGCATTCCGTAGCTGAGGTACACGTAGAGCGTGCCCGCGGGGCCGAACATGGGCTCGGTGCGGGGCGTGAGGCCGCGGAACGCGTGCGAGCCCGGGTCGGCACCCTCGCCGCGGTAGGCCTCGACCTCGGTCAGGCGGACGCTCACACCGCGGCCGTGCAGCACCGCTCCCAGCAACCGCGGCGCGACCGCGACCGGGTCGTCGTCGAGCAGTCTCACGTGAGCTCGGCGAGCCGCTCGGTGAGGTGGGCGCGCTGCGCCGCTACCGCTGATGAGGCCGTGCCGCCGGCACCCGACCGTGACGCGATCGACCCCTCGACCGAGAGCACCTCGCGCACGGCACCCGTGAGGCGGGCGTCGATCGCGGCAAACTCGTCGTCGCTCGGCTCGTGCAGCTCGATTCCATGCCGCTCGCAGTGGGCAACGAGAGCGCCAGAGATCTCGTGTGCTTCACGGAACGGAACGCCCTGCCGCACGAGCCAGTCGGCCACATCGGTCGCGAGGGAGAAGCCCTGCGGGGCGAGTGCGGCCATTCGAGCGGTGTCGAAGGTAAGAGTGGCGACCATGCCGGTGAAGGCCGGCAGCAGCACTTCGAGTGTCTCGACCGCGTCAAAGACGGGCTCTTTGTCCTCTTGCAGATCACGGTTGTAGGCGAGCGGCAGGCCCTTGAGAGTCGTCAGCAGGCCCGTGAGGTCGCCAATGAGTCGGCCGGCCTTGCCGCGTGCAAGCTCGGCGATGTCGGGGTTCTTCTTTTGCGGCATGATCGACGACCCCGTCGAGTAGCCGTCGTGCAGGGTGACGTAGCCGAACTCGCGCGTATTCCAGAGAATGATCTCTTCGGCCAGGCGCGAGAGGTCGATACCGATTTGTGCGGCGATGTAGGCGAACTCGGCGACGAGATCACGACTGGCCGTTGCGTCGATCGAGTTTTCTGTCGGCGCGCTGAAGCCGAGCTCGGCGGCCACGAGTGCCGGGTCGAGGCCGAGGCTCGAGCCCGCGAGGGCTCCCGCGCCGTAGGGCGAGCGGTCGCCGCGGGCCGCCCAGTCGCGCAGGCGCTCGAGGTCGCGCACGAGCGGCCACGTGTGGGCGAGCAGATGGTGGGCCAGCAGAACGGGTTGGGCGTGCTGCAGGTGGGTGCGGCCGGGCATGACGGCGTTTGGATGCGCGTCGGCTTGCGCCGCGAGGGCCTCGATAAGCGAGCGCACCTCGCGCGCGATAACGGCACCATGGTCGCGCAAATAGAGCCGGATCAGGGTGGCGATCTGGTCGTTGCGGCTGCGTCCGGCGCGCAACCGGCCGCCGAGCTCGGCACCGACGGCCTCGACGAGAGCCGCCTCGAGGGCACCATGCACGTCTTCATCGTCGGGCCGTGGTTGCAAGCGTCCGTCTGCCCAGCGTGCGTCGAGGTCGTCGAGGCCCTCGAGCATCCGCACCAGCTCGTCGTCGGTGAGATAGCCCGCTGCTGCAAGGGCGCGAGCGTGCGCCCTCGAGCCTCGAATGTCGTACCCCCCGAGTCGCCAGTCAAAGTGCGTCGAGCGGCTCAATCGCTGAAGTTCTGGCGAGGGGCCGTCGCTGAAGCGGCCGCCCCACAGCGAACCCTCGTTCGTTGCCCCGCTCACTGCGCGCTTCCCGACCGCTCGAGCAACCACACCAATAGCGCCTTCTGCGCGTGAAGTCGGTTCTCGGCCTCGTCCCAAATGACCGATTGCGGGCCGTCGATGACGTCAGCGGTCACTTCGTAGCCGCGGTCAGCAGGCAAACAGTGCAAGAAGAGCGCGTCGGGCTTCGCGTGCGCCATCATTGAGGGGTCGACGCGATAGGTGCCGAAGGTGGTGACCCGATGCGCCTTCTCGTCTTCCTTGCCCATCGATACCCATGTGTCCGTGACCACGACGTCCGCGCCGGTCACGGCAGCGATCGGATCGGCGGTCACGACGATCGACCCGCCCGTCTCGACCGCGCGACGCGCGGCATCGGCAACGACCGCCGCAGACGGGGCGAACGCGTCAGGGGCAGCGATGCGCACGTGCATGCCCGCGGTCGCCCCGGCGAGCAGGTAGGACTGCGCCATGTTGCTCGCCCCGTCGCCGAGGAAGGCGACCGTGAGGCCCGCGAGATCACCCCGGTGCTCACGAATGGTCAGCAGGTCGGCGAGCAGTTGGCACGGGTGGAAGTCGTCACTCAGCGCGTTCACGACGGGAACCGTGGTGCCCGCTGCCATCTCTTCGAGGCCCGACTGCGCGTAGGTGCGCCAGACGATTGCGGCAACCATGCGCTCGAGCACCCGGGCGGTGTCGCTCGGCGTCTCTTTGCCCCCGAGCTGACTGCTGGCCGTCGAGATGATGAGCGGCAGACCGCCGAGGTCGGCGATGCCCACGGCGAAGCTCACGCGCGTGCGCGTCGACGACTTGTCGAAGATGACCGCGACCGTCTGCGGGCCCGCGAGCGGAGTGCGCGCCCAGCGGTCGGCCTTGATCTGCGCAGCGAGGTCAAGAATCTGCGACTGCTCGCCGGGCGTGATGTCGTCGTCGCGCAAGAAGTGCCGCGCGGCGGGAGCATGTTCGGTCATGGGGTGGCGGCCTCCAGGCCTACGGCGAGCATGCTCGCGGCGAACAAAGTCAAGAACCGGTCGATCTCAGCATCGCCGATGATGAGGGGCGGCGCGAGCCGAATGCTCTCGTCGTTCGCCGCGTTGATGATGAGCCCGCGATCAAGGGCTTCGGCGACGAGGCGCGGGGCAACCGGGGCGGTGAGTCCGATTCCCAGCAGCAACCCGCGACCGCGCACCTCGGCGACGAGAGGTGAGCCGAGCGACAGGATGCCCTCGCGCAGCTGCTCGCCGCGGCGGGCCGCGTTGCCGACGAGGTCGGCGCGTTCGATTTCGGCGAGCACAGCATCCGCGACCCCTGTCGCGAGCGGATTGCCGCCAAAGGTCGAGCCATGCTGACCGAGCGTCAACAGCTCGCTCGCGGCGCCGCGCGTGACGAGCGCCCCGACGGGCACTCCCCCGCCGATGCCTTTCGCGACGACGACCGCATCGGGCAGGTCGTCACCCGCGAGCTCGTGCTGAAAGGCAAACCAGTCGCCCGTGCGGCCCGCGCCGGTCTGGATCTCGTCGACGATGAGCAGGGTTCCGTGCGCGCGCGTCAGCCGCCGGGCCTCGGCGAGAAACCCTGGCGGCAACGGCACGACGCCCGCTTCGCCCTTGATGGGTTCGAGAACAAGGGCCGCGACATCCGGTCCCAAGGCAGCCTCGAGGGCGGCGAGATCGGTCGGCAGGTGCTCGACACCGGGCACCATGGGTTCGAAGGGTGTGCGCAGGGCGGGCTTCCCTGTCAGGGCGAGTGCGCCCATCGTTCGCCCGTGAAAGCCCTGCTCGAAAGCGAGGATGCGCGGCCTGCCCGTGCGGCGCGCGAGCTTGAGCGCCGCCTCGACGGCCTCGGCGCCCGAGTTGGCGGGATACACCCGCCCGGTCTCGCCAAAGCCCGTCAGGCGCACGAGGCGCTCGGCGAAAGCCACGGCTTGCGGTGTCGTGAAGTAGTTGCTGACATGCAGCACGCGACTCGCCTGTGCGGCAATCGCGTCGACGATCACGGGATGCGCGTGCCCGAGCGCGTTGACCGCGATACCGGCGAGGAAGTCGAGGTACTCCCGCCCATCGACATCCCAGACGAGGGCCCCGCGCCCGTGATCAAGCACGGCCATCGGAGCCGGGGCCGAGCGCATGGCGACGTGCGCGAAGCGCTCGCGCACGGCATCCGTCTGCGGGCCCGTGATCATGCCGCGATCACCTCGGTGCCGATGCCCTCTTGCGTGAAGATCTCGAGCAAAATCGAGTGCGGAACGCGCCCATCGATGATCGCCGCTTTACTGACCCCGCCGTCGACCGCATCGAGGCACGCCGCCA
>JAYUKK010000068.1:0-4766 GCA_043764515.1 Microbacterium sp. | reverse complement strand
ACTCGTGGTCATCGCCCTCGCGCTGAGTGCGCGCAGTTGGACGGTGCTGCTCTTGCTGATCCCCGTCGTCGTGTTTCAGTTTCTGACGGCGCCGATCTCGGCCCACATGGTGGGCCGCGCTGGGTATCGCAACGGCGACTACGACCCCGCCACCTTGCTCGTCGATGAACTCGCGCCCGACGTCGATGCTGCGAGTGCAACCGAGCCATCCGGCGGTTCGGAAGGCCATGAGCGCGACGCCGACCCGTCGCACCCGCCAGGCGCCGCATCGTAGAATCGACCCATGTCGAAGCCTGACCACAAGCCCCGTTCTCGCGTCGTCACTGACGGCATCGAAGCCACGACCTCGCGAGGCATGTTGCGCGCCGTGGGTATGGGCGATGACGACTGGGACAAAGCCCAGATCGGTATTGCGAGCTCGTGGAACGAGATCACGCCGTGCAACCTGTCGCTCGGGCGCCTCGCCCAGGCGGCGAAAGAAGGCGTGCACGCGGGCGGCGGCTACCCCTTGCAGTTCGGCACCGTGAGTGTGAGCGACGGCATCTCGATGGGCCACGAGGGCATGCACTTCTCGCTCGTGAGCCGCGAGGTCATCGCCGACAGTGTCGAGACGGTCATGCAGGCCGAGCGCCTCGATGGCTCGGTGCTGCTCGCGGGCTGTGACAAGTCGATCCCGGGCATGCTCATGGCCGCCGTGCGCCTCGACCTGGCCAGCGTCTTTCTCTACGCGGGCTCCATCGCTCCGGGCTGGGTCAAGCTCAGCGATGGCACCGAGAAAGAGATCACCATCATCGATAGCTTTGAGGCCGTCGGCGCCGTCAAGGCGGGCAAGATGTCGGCCGAAGACGCCCACCGCATTGAGTGCGCCTTTGCCCCGGGCGAGGGCGCCTGTGGCGGCATGTACACCGCCAACACCATGGCCTCGGTGGCCGAGGCGCTCGGCCTGAGCCTTCCGGGCTCGGCGAGCCCCGCATCATACGATCGCCGCCGCGACATGTACGCCCACCGCAGCGGCGAGGCCGTCGTGAACCTGCTCAACAAGGGCATCACGGCGCGCCAGATCGTCACGCGCGAGGCGCTCGAGAACGCCGTCACCGTCGCCATGGCGCTCGGCGGCTCAACCAACGTCGTGCTGCACTTGCTCGCGATCGCGAACGAGGCCGAAGTGCCCTTCACGCTCGACGACTTCAACACCATCGGCAACCGGGTGCCGCACATCGGCGACCTCAAGCCTTTCGGCCGCTACGTCATGAATGATGTCGACCGCCAGGGCGGCCTGCCCGTGCTGCTCAAAGCACTGCTCGACGCGGGTCTGCTGCACGGCGACGTCATGACCGTCACGGGCAAGACGATGGCCGAGAACCTGGCCGAGCTCAACCCCGACCCGCTCGACGGCGACGTTCTGCGCACGCTCGATAACCCGATTCACGCCACGGGCGGCATCACGATCTTGCACGGCTCCTTCGCCCCCGAGGGTGCCGTCGTCAAGACGGCCGGCTTTGACGCCGCAGTCTTTGAAGGACCGGCGCGCGTCTTTGAGCGCGAGCGTGCGGCGATGGATGCTCTGACCCGCGGTGAGATTTCGGCCGGCGATGTCGTCGTCATCCGCTACGAAGGCCCCAAGGGTGGCCCCGGCATGCGCGAGATGCTCGCGGTGACCGCCGCCATCAAGGGTGCTGGCCTCGGAAAAGATGTATTACTCTTGACCGACGGTCGATTCTCAGGCGGCACAACCGGACTGTGCATCGGCCACGTAGCTCCCGAAGCAGTAGACGCTGGTCCTATTGCTTTCGTGCGCGATGGTGATCTGATCCGGGTTGATATCGCTGCTCGCTCCCTCGACCTACTGGTCGACGCAGACGAGCTTGAGGCGCGCCGCACCGACTGGGCGCCCCTGCCTCCGCGTTACACCCGTGGCGTTCTTGCCAAGTACTCGAAGCTCGTGCGCTCTGCCGCACAAGGAGCCGTCACCGGGTAACCGCGGTTTTCCCGCTCGCTAGTCACCGACTCTCAAAGAAGGTCTTCTGATGTCCACGGAATCAACCCCCGTGCCGAGCCCCGCCGCAGCGACCGCCGCGAGCCCCGCGAAGAAGGGCGACCCGCCGATGCTGACGGGCTCGGGCGCGATTCTCGCGTCGCTGGAAAAGCTCGGCGTTACCGACGTGTTTGGCCTGCCCGGCGGCGCGATCATGCCGTTCTACGACGAACTCATGTCGTCGACAGCAATCCGCCACATTCTCGTACGCCACGAGCAGGGTGCCGGCCACGCTGCCGAAGGCTACGCGGCGGCGAGCGGTCGGCTCGGCGTCTGCATCGCCACCTCGGGCCCCGGCGCAACGAACCTCGTCACCGCCATCGCCGATGCGCACATGGACTCGGTGCCGCTGCTCGCCATCACGGGCCAGGTGTTCTCGACCTCCATGGGCACCGACGCCTTCCAAGAGGTCGACATCACGGGCATCACGATGCCAATCACGAAGCACTCCTTCCTCGTGACCAAACCGGAAGACGTGCCCGGCGTGATCGCCGCCGCCGTGCACATCGCCACGACCGGTCGCCCCGGCCCCGTGCTCGTTGACGTCACGAAAGACGCCCAGCAAAAGTCGGCCCCGTTCATCTGGCCACCCAAGATCGACCTTCCGGGGTACCGGCCGGTGACCAAGGCCCACGGCAAGCAGATTCAGGCCGCCGCCCAACTCATCGTCGAGTCGCGCAAGCCCGTTCTCTACGTGGGCGGCGGCGTTGTGCGCTCGGGTGCGCACAAAGAGCTGCTCGCTTTTGCCGAGAAGACCGGGGCTCCGGTTGTGACGACGCTCATGGCGCGCGGGGCCTTCCCCGACTCACACCGCCAGAACCTCGGGATGCCCGGCATGCACGGCACGGTCCCGTCGGTGCTTGCGCTGCAAGAGAGTGACCTGCTCGTCGCCATCGGGTCGCGCTTCGATGACCGCGTGACGGGCAAGGTGAGCGAGTTCGCTCCCGGTGCGAAGGTCATCCACATCGACATCGACCCGGCCGAAATCGGCAAGATCCGGCACGCCGATGTTCCGATTGTGGGGGATGCCCGCGAGGTGTTGCTCGACCTGCTGCCCGCTTTCGAGGCGGCGGCCGCCGAAGCCGCGCCCGACATCGTCGATTGGTGGAAGCGGCTCGAGACCCTCCGTTCGCAGTACCCCCTCGGCTACGTCGACGATCCTGACGACGGCTTGCTCGCCCCGCAGGCGGTCATCGAGGCCATCGGAAAGATCTCCGGTCCCGAGGCGGTCTACGCCGCGGGTGTCGGCCAGCACCAGATGTGGGCCGCACAGTTCATCAAGTACGAGCGGCCCGGCGCGTGGCTGAACTCGGGTGGTGCCGGCACGATGGGCTATGCGGTTCCGGCCGCCATGGGTGCCAAAGTTGCTCAGCCCGACCGCCTCGTCTGGGCGATCGACGGCGACGGTTGCTTCCAGATGACCAATCAAGAGCTCGCGACGTGCACGATCAACAACATCCCGATCAAGGTGGCGATCATCAACAACTCGTCGCTCGGCATGGTGCGGCAGTGGCAGACGCTGTTCTACGACGGCCGCCACTCGTTCACCGACCTCGAGACCGGGTCAAAGCGGGCGGGAGAAGAAACCCGCATGATCCCCGACTTCGTGAAGATGGCGGATGCCTACGGTGCTCTCGGCATCCGCGTGACGAAGCCGGAAGAGATCGAGCCGGCAATTCGCCTGGCGATCGAGACAAACGATCGTCCGGTCGTCATCGACTTCATCGTGAGCCGCGACGCCATGGTGTGGCCGATGGTGCCGCAGGGCGTCGGCAACTCGTCGGTGCAGTACGCGCGCGATCACGCCCCCGACTGGTACGAGGAGTAAGCCGCCATGACCTATCACGTGCTCTCACTGCTCGTTGAAGACAAGCCCGGTCTGCTGACCCGGGTGGCCGGACTGTTCGCTCGACGCGGGTTCAACATCCGTTCGCTCGCGGTCGGTACGACCGAGGTCGAAGGGCTCTCGCGCATTACCGTTGTCGTCGAGGTCGAGGGGCTGCCGCTCGAGCAGATCACGAAGCAGCTCAACAAGCTCATCAATGTGCTCAAGATCGTCGAGCTCGACCCCACGAGCTCGGTGCAGCGCGAGCACATGCTCATCAAGGTGCGCGTCGACAACTCCACTCGCTCGCAGATTCTTGAGGCGGCCAATCTTTTCCGCGCTCGCGTGGTTGACGTGGCCACCGACTCGCTCGTCATCGAGGTGACCGGTGACACCGCCAAGGTTGAGGCCTTGTTGCGCGTGCTCGAGCCGTACGGCATCAAAGAGATCGCGCAGTCAGGCCTGCTGGCCATCGGCCGCGGTTCGAAGAGCATCAGCGAGCGCGTGCTCAAGAACTGAGCCCGCGCCGTCACACCCCCACCGAACTTTCCGCCCCCACCGAACAAGGAGAACCCCGATCGTGACCGAGATCTTTTACGACAACGACGCCGACCTGTCGCTCATCCAGAGCAAGAAGGTTGCCATCGTCGGCTACGGCTCGCAGGGCCACGCCCACGCCCAGAACCTGCGTGACAGCGGCGTCGAGGTGTCGATTGCCCTCAAGGCCGGCTCGAAGTCAACCCAGAAGGCCAGCGACGACGGTTTCAGCGTCATGACGGTTGCTGACGCGGCCGCCTGGGCTGACGTCATCATGATCCTCGCCCCCGACCAGCACCAGCGGTCGATCTACGCGGAGAGCATCAAAGACAAGCTGACCTCGGGCAAGACTCTTGCCTTCGCGCACGG
>JAYUKK010000067.1:0-17789 GCA_043764515.1 Microbacterium sp. | reverse complement strand
CGACCGATCCCGATGAGGGTCTCACCCAGGCCAACATCAAGCACATCGTCTACCGCGCGCACAGCCTCGACAAAGACGAGGTCATTGCGCGCATCCTGCAGTCCGAGGGTCGCGGCAAGACGGTCGTATTCACGCGCACCAAGCGCGCCGCTGCCAAGCTCGTCGAAGAGCTCAACGACCGCGGCTTCAACGCCGCCGCCGTGCACGGCGACCTCAACCAGGAGCAGCGCGAGCGTGCGATGGCCGCCTTCAAGGCGGGCAAGAAAGACATTCTGATTGCGACGGATGTCGCGGCGCGCGGTATCGACGTCAACGACGTCACTCACGTGATTAACCACACGGTGCCCGACGACCACGACACCTACCTGCACCGCGCCGGCCGCACCGGCCGCGCCGGCAAGACCGGGATCGCCGTGACGTTCGTCGACTGGGCCGACATGCACAAGTGGGCGCTCATCAACCGCGCCCTCGAGATGAACCAGCCCGAGCCCGTCGAAACCTACTCGTCGTCACCGCACCTCTACAGTGACCTCGACATTCCTGAGGGCTCGAAGGGTCGCTTGAAGTCGACCCCGATTCCGAAGGTCGAGCGCGAGGCCTCGCACCCGCCGCGCGAGCGCAGCCGTACGGGCGGGTCAGGATCGAACGGCTCAGGGTCCAACGGTTCAGGGTCGAACGGTGGCGGCCGCGGTGCGTCGAGCGGTCGCAACGGCGGCACCGGCTCCGGCACCCGCAGCGGTTCGGCCGACCGCGCCACTCCGGCCGAGACGTCGGGCTCGAGTGAGCCGCGCGCCGAGGGCTCGGGCACTCCGCGCCGCCGGCGTCGTCGCCGTACCGGTGGCTCTGGCACCTCCACGACCGCCGCCGCCGAGTAAAGCGAGCAGCACCCGGTCATTCCGCCGCCCCGGTCGAGGAATGCATTCCTCGACCGGTAGGTTCACTTGCCTATGGACGCCACCGCACCCACCCCCGTTCTCGACGCCGCAGCGACCGCCAGCCGCGATCGCACGGTCATCGGTCTCCTCATTGGGTCGGCGTTCGTCGTCATCCTCAACGAGACGCTCATGGGCGTCGCCATCCCCGTGCTCATCGAGTCACTGGGCATCACAGCGTCTCTCGCGCAGTGGCTGACGACCGCGTTCATGCTGACGCTCGCCGTGATCATCCCGATCACCGGCTTCTTCCTACAGCGTTTCTCGACGCGCACGATGTACCTCGTCGCCATGTCACTCTTCACGGCCGGCACGGTGATCGGCGCCATCGCACCGGGGTTCGAGGTGCTCTTGCTCGGCCGCATTGTGCAAGCGAGCGGCACCGCCATCATCTTCCCGCTGCTGTTCACCACGGTTTTCGCCCTCGTGGCGCCCGAACGCCGCGGCCGCGTGGTCGGCACGATCTCGACCGTGATCGCGGTTGCACCCGCGCTCGGCCCCAGCATTTCGGGCCTCATTCTGAGCTTCGCCGACTGGCGCTGGCTGTTCATCACAATGCTGCCGATCGCGATCGCCGCTCTCGTCATCGGCGCGGTGCGCATGGTCAACGTGGGCGAACTGCGCCCCGGGCGACTGGATGTTCTCTCGGTGCTGCTCTCGGTTCCGGGCTTCGGCGGCCTCGTGTACGGCCTCGCCGAGTTCGGCGAGGCCGGGCGGCAACCGGCCGAACAGGCAGCAAGCACGACGACCACGGCGGGCATCGCCCTCGCGATCGGCATCGGTTCGCTCGCGCTGTTCGTCTGGCGCCAGCTCGTGCTGCAGCGCACCAACGGGGCACTGCTCGACTTGCGCACCTTTGCCGAGCGGCAGTTCGCCGTCTCGATCGCCATTGTCACGATCGCGTCGATGGCGTTGTTCGGCGCCATCATCCTGATCCCGCTCTTCGTGCAAGACGTGATCGGAGCGAGCGCGCTGCTCTCGGGGCTCATCATTCTTCCCGGCGCGCTGTTGCAGGGTTTGCTCGCGCCGTGGATCGGCCGTCGCTACGACGCCGTCGGACCGTTGTCGCTCGTGATCCCCGGCTCGATCTTGCTCTCGACCTCGCTCTGGGGAATGTCGCTGTTCACGGCGACGACGCCACTGTGGCTCATCGCGATCGTGAACATCGGCCTGAGCCTGGGCCTCGCTTTGCTCTTCACCCCCCTCCTCACGAACGGACTCTCCGCCCTCTCGCCGCAACTCAACTCGCACGGCAGCGCGATCGTCGGCACGGTGCAGCAGGTCGCTGGCGCAGCGGGTATCGCGCTGTTCATCTCGGTTGCCGCGGCGTTCGGCGGGGGCGGCGCCGACGTGGCGTCGGTCACGGCCGAGGGCGTGCGCGCGGCCTTCACGGTCGGCGCGATTATCGCGACGTTGACGATTCCCGCCGTGTTCCTCGTGCGGCGCACCCCCGTTCCCGCGGGCGGCCCGAATGGCCACCAGGGTCCGGCCGATGCGGCGCCGTCGGTTCCCACCATCCCGTCGCCCGATACCGAGTCGTAACAGCTCTCTGCCAACTATTCTGAGGGAGTGATTGCCGCTCGCTCCCGCGTTGTGTCGACGGTTGCTCTCGGTGCTGTGCTGATCACTGTGATCGCGGGGTGTTCGTCGCCCGAGCTCCCACAGGGGCGAACGACGGCATCGGCGTCCGCGTGGGCGTCGGCCACAGTGCCCGAGAAGACGCGTCTGGCGGTCGACAAGAAGGCCGCGCTGAGCGACGAGTTGCTCGAGAGTCTGACGAGCACCGAGCTTCCGGGATGCTCAGCCGCCATCGCCGTGCGTGGCGAGCTCGTATGGGCGAAAGCGCGCGGGCTTGCCGACCTCGCCTCGGCCACCCCCCTGACGACGAGCACGCGGTTCGACATCGCCTCAATCTCAAAGCAGTTCACGGCCACCGCAGTGCTGCTGCTGCAGCGCGACGGATTGCTCTCGCTCACCGACCCCGTCTCGCAGCACATCGCCGGGTTGCCTCGTTGGGCCGATGAGACCACGCTCGATGCGCTCATGCACCACACCGCGCGTCTGCCCGACTACTGGATCGAGCTCGACCGCGAGGGCATCGGCTTCAGAGAGGTGGCCGACCAAGCAATCACGCTCGCCGCGATCGGTCGCGAGCGTGACCGTGAGCCCGGGGAGGGCTACTTCTACTCGAACAGCCACTACGTGCTGCTGGCGACCGTTGTCGAGAACGTCAGTGGCCAGTCGCTTCCCGACTTTCTGCAGGCACGGGTCTTTGGTCCGCTCGACCTCGACATGACCCTTGCCCCCACGCTCCTCGCCCCCGACATTGCGACCTCGTACGAAGTCGACCTCTCGATTCAACAGGGTGCGTGGAGTGCCTACGGCCACACCGGCATCATCACGACTCCCTCTGCCCTCGCGCTCTGGGGCGACGAATACCGCGACGGCGAGATCGTGCGCGAGGACTACGCCACGGGCGCCATCACCGATAACGACGGCGCCCGGTATGGCGCGGGCATCTTTCTCAACGACGACGGCACGCTCTCCCACTCGGGGCGCTGGGGCGGGTACCTCTCGAACTTTCGCGTCTCGGTCGATCGCCAGGTCGTGATGGCCGTGGCGTGCAATGGCCGCGCAGCACCGCGCGCCGACCTTGCTCACGGGCTCTGGGCGCTGTGGACCGAGCCGATTGAGCCGCTCATCCCCGAATAGGCCGAGCTACACCCGCACGGGCGCGGCGCCCCTCGTGGCCGCAACCAAGCGATCAAACGCCTCGGGCGTCGTGGTGTTCTCCGCCAGGCGGTTGGGCTTGCCCTCACCGTGGTAATCGCTCGAACCCGTCATGACGAGGTCAAAGCGGTGCGCGAGCTCGACGAGCCGCTCGCGGCCGTCGGGCGTGTTCTCGCGGTGGCCGACCTCGAGGCCCACGAGTCCGGCCTCGACCAAGCGGGCGAGGTCGTTGCCATCGACGACGGCCTCGCGGCCGCGCGTGGCGGGATGAGCGAGTACGGGGGCGCCGCCGGCCTCGGCGATCATCCGCACGCCGTCAAGAACGGTGGGTGCCTCATGCGGCAGGTAGTAGCCACCCGAGAAGTGCAAGATCGACTCGAAGGCCGCGCTGCGATTGGGCACGATCCCGCGGGCCACGAGCGCGTCGGCGATGTGTGGGCGGCCGATCGAGACCCCGCCGCTCTGGGCGAGCACGTCGTCCCAGCTGACGTCGTAATCCTCCGACAGCCGCGCGACCATGCGCTCGGCGCGGTTCAGTCGATCGTCGCGGGTGCGCGCCGTCTCGCGCACAATCGCCGTGTCGTTGGGGTCGAACAGGTAGCCCAAAACGTGCACACTGCGCCACTCGTGTCGCGTGCTGAGCTCGATGCCGCGGATCACCTGCATGCCGCTGCCCGCGGCCGCGGTCAGCGCTTCGTCCCACCCGGCTGTCGAATCGTGGTCGGTGATCGCCACGGTGTCGAGGCCCGCCTCAATCGCGGCGCGAATCAACTGCGTCGGCGTTTCGGTGCCGTCGCTCACGCTGCTGTGGGTGTGCAGGTCGATCGGGCCACGCGTCATAACGCCATGCTACGGGCGGGATGCTGGGCCGACCGCCGGGCTCGTGGCGAGCATCCCGCTGCCCAGCCCGCTCAAAAACATGCCGAGTAGGCTCGGCGAACCATGATTCGACGCTTCCTCGCTGCCACCATCATCGTGGGGGTCGCCGCTGCGCTGCTCGTCATTGCGTGGCCGAACTTGTTCGGTCTTGCAGAGGCTCCGGTCATCGCGCAGCTCGTGTCGTTGCGCGCACTCGGGGCGACGGTCGCCGTGATCGCGGCGTTCACCTTGGGACTCGTCGCCATGCTCTGGGCGGGCGCCCGGCGGTTTCTGGCTGCCCTCGCGCTTCTCGCCCTCCTGTTTGCGGCAGTCAACGTGGCCGTGTTGTCGACGCGAGGGTTCGGCGACGAGTCATTCCCGACTCGCGCGCCCGCCGAACTGTCGGTGTTGTCCTGGAACACGCTCGGCGATGCCCCCGGCGCTGAACGCATCGCCGACCTGGTCATCGCCGAGCAGGCCGACATCGTCGTGCTACCCGAAACCAGTCAAGACTCTGCCGTCGCGATTGCTGAGCTCACGCGACTGCAGGGGCGGCCCATGTGGGTCTACTCGATCGCCTTCGACTACATCGCCAAGGCCCGCTCGACAAGCGTGCTCATTTCTATCGACCTCGGCGAGTATGCCGTTGACGACTCCGTTGGCAACACCTCGGTCGTGCCGAGCATGGTGCTGCGACCCGTCGATGGCACGGGCCCGACGATTATCGGCGTACACCCTGTGGCGCCGCTGCCTGGTGAGCTCTCGAACTGGCGGTCGGATCTACGCTGGCTCGACGCCGTCTGCCGGGGCGAGCAGGTGATCCTCGCGGGTGACCTCAACGCAACGGCCGACCACTTCCGCATCGTCGACCCTGAAGCCGGAGCCGCGGGGCTCGGATTCGGCGACTGCCTCAACGCAGGGTTGCTCACGGGCAACGGGGCTGTCGGCACGTGGCCTACCCGCCTGCCTCCCCTGCTGGGCGCACCCATCGACCACGTCTTCGTGACCCCCGACATCACCGTGACCGGGATGCGTGTCATCACGACGGAAGACGGCAGCGGCAGCGACCACCGACCCGTGGTGGCGCGGCTCATCCTCGAGTGACCGCCGGTGAGCATCCGCCCAGTGCCAGAATGGGACCATGACCGACGGCAAGGATGCTCCGCGCGCGACCGAGAACCGCTCGACCACCCCGGCGAGTGACAGCTTTCGGCAATACATCTCGAGCGGCTGGGCCGAACGGCTCGTGTCGGCGACCTCGGAGCGACCGGTCGCCGCTCGTGCCGCCGAACGCCGCGGCCGCCTGTCGACGCTCTACCCGGGCGTGCGCCTCGTGCTGCCCGCCGGCCCTGCCCGGCAGCGCTCGAATGACACCGACTACCCCTACCGCGCCCACTCGGCCTTCGCGCACCTGACGGGCTGGGGCGCTGACACGGTCGCGGGCAGCGTGCTCGTGCTCGACCCCGAGGGCGATAGTCACGTGGCCACGCTGTACTTTCGCGAGGGCGCCGGACGCGACTCAGACGAGTTCTACGCGAACCCCGAGATTGGGGAGTTCTGGACGGGCCCACGGCCCTCGCTCGCCGAAGTCGCCGTCGACCTAGGACTCGCGACCGCCGGGCTCGACGCACTTGACGCAGTCTTCGCCGGGCTCGAGGCCGACGGCACGATCGAGACCCTCATCGTGCGTGAAGCCGATAGCACCCTCACCGACCGGCTCGACGGTGCACGCCTGCTCGCGGCCTCGGCCGACGCCGGTGTCGACGTCGACACCGCGCGCGACGACGAGCTCGCCCGCGACCTCAGCGAGCTGCGGCTCGTGAAAGACGCGTTCGAGATCGCCGAGATGCGCCGCGCCGTTGACGCCACACAACAGGGCTTCGATGACGTCATCGCCGATCTGCCTCAGATTGTCGCGCACGCGCGCGGCGAACGCCTCGTCGAAGGCACGTTCAACCGCCGCGCACGCGCCGACGGCAACACCGTCGGTTACGACACCATCGCGGCGAGCGGCCCGCACGCCTGCATCTTGCACTGGACCCGCAACGACGGGCCCGTCGTGCCGGGCGACCTCATTCTCATCGACGCCGGGGTCGAGCTTGAAAGCTACTACACGGCCGACATCACCCGCACCCTGCCGGTCTCCGGGACCTTCACCGACGTGCAGCGTCGGGTGTACGAGGCCGTGCGTGAGGCGGCGGACGCGGCGTTCGCGATCGTGACGCCGGGCATCCGTTTTCGCGAGGTGCACGCGGCGGCCATGCAGGTGATCGCGGCGAAGACGGCCGAGTGGGGGCTCTTGCCCGTCTCGGCCGAAGAAAGCCTTGCCCCCAACGCTGGCTACCACCGCCGCTACATGGTGCACGGTACGTCGCACCACCTCGGCCTTGACGTGCACGACTGCGGTCAGGCACGTCGTGAGTTCTACATGGACGGCATCGTCGAAGCGGGCATGGTCTTTACGATCGAGCCCGGGCTGTACTTTCAGCCCGACGATCTCACGGTGCCGGAGGAGTACCGCGGCATCGGCGTCCGCATCGAAGACGACATTCTCGTCACGGCGAACGGTGCCGAGAACCTGTCCGCGGGCATCCCGCGCACGGCCGACGAGGTCGAGGAATGGATGCGCGGGCGCTAGCGCTTCGCGGCTGGCTCAGCCTCAGCGGGCTCTGCCTCGGCAGGCTCTTTCGTAGCAGCGGGGTCGGCACTCGACGCGTCTGATGCGGGAGCGGCGGGTGGCAGCGGCGGCGGCCATGCCGATCCTCCGGCGAGCGCTTGGCGGGCACGTGCCGTCTGGTTCGGGTCGATGATGATCTGGTAGGTGCTCGCGAGCACCTGGTGGGTCGAGCTGAAGTCGCGCCGACGACGCCCGATCGTGTACGAGATGATGCCGAAGATCATGCCGAAGCCGGCACCAATGAGACCCGCGGCGAGCACGTACGAGAACTCGGGCGCGGGCGAGAACACGAAGATCAGCAGGCCGAAGAACAGCCCGAGCCACGATCCGCTCGCGGCTCCGGCGAGTGCCGCCCGACCATACGACAGTCGCCCCGTAATCAGCTCGACGGTCTTGAGGTTGCTGCCCACGATCGCGAGCCCCGTGATGGCAAACTCCGCCTTCACGAGACGATCGATGACTTTCTGGGCCTCGACGTACGATTCGTATTCGCCCAGCACATCACCGCGAGGAACCGTCGGCAACGACGGAGAACGACGCGTGAAAGGGCCTGAATTGGTCACCAGGTCATTCTGGCAGGCCGGGATATGGTTGAGCCGTGAGCACCGCCCGAGTCTTCGTTGCGCGCCTGTCAGGGTGCGCCGTCTTCGACCCCGCGGGCGACCGCGTCGGGCGAGTTCGTGACGCACTCGTGGTGTACCGCCGCAATGACCCTCCGCGCGTCGTCGGCCTCGTCGTCGAGGTGCCGGGCCGTCGTCGTGTTTTCCTCTCGATCGGTCGCGTCACGAGCATGAGCGGTGGCCAAGTCATCACGACCGGGCTCATCAACCTTCGCCGATTCGCGCAGCGCGGCGGTGAAGTGCGCGTGCTCGCTGAACTCGTCGGCCGCACCGTCACCCTGCGTGAGGGCGGTGGCGCGGCCACGATCGAAGACGTGGCCATCGTCGAGTCGGGGCCCGGCGAGTGGACGGTTGACCAGCTGTTCGTGCGCAAGCCACGCACCGGAGCATCCCCTTTCTCGAAGGGCCCCACGCTGTTCGCGCGGTGGAGCGATGTTGTCGAGGACACCGACACCGACCAACCGCAAAGTGCCGAACAACTCGTCGCGACCTATAACGAGCTGCTGCCGGCCGACCTCGCCACGTCGCTACTCGAACTGCCCGAGGCGCGCCGCCTCGAAGTGGCCGAAGAGCTCTCTGACGAACGTCTCGCCGACGCCCTCGAAGAGATGCCCGAAGCCGAGCAGGTGCAGATTCTGTCGAGCCTCGACGACGAACGCGCCGCCGACGTGCTCGACCAAATGGAACCGGACGACGCGGCCGACCTCATCGCCCAGTTGCCGACGATGCGCGGCGAAGCGCTGCTCGACCTCATGGAGCCCGAAGAAGCCGACGACGTGCGCTTCTTGCTCTCCTACGACGCTGACACCGCCGGTGGCCTCATGACCACCGAGCCCATCATCGTGTCGGCCGACGCGACCGTGGCTGAAGGGCTCGCCCTCATTCGTCGCCATGAGCTCGCGCCCGCGATCGGGGCAGCCATTTGCGTCACCCTGCCGCCCTACGAGCCGCCAACAGGCCGCTTTCTGGGCATGGTGCACTTTCAGCGGATGCTGCGCTACCCGCCGCACGAACGCCTCGGAACCCTGCTCGATCAGAGCGTCGAGCCCGTGAGCCCCGAGACCTCGGCGGCCGAGGTGTCGCGGCGGCTCGCGAGCTACGACCTCGTGTCACTGCCGGTCGTCGATGAGAATCACCGCCTCGTGGGCGTCGTGACAATCGACGACGTGCTCGACTACCTGTTGCCCGACGACTGGCGCAGTGCCGACAACGATTCGGCGCCCGTTCCCCCTCGCAAGCGCGGAGCAGCCGCGGTGAGGAGAGCGAACAATGGCACAGCGTGACGGCCGAGCGTGGTTCAGCCGCTCCACCGCTCATTCCGCGGGGGGTCGCAGCGATCGACGCCTTGACTCGCCCAAAGGCATGCGCGCGCCATTCGTGCGGCTCTCGAGCGGCAACGACCGCATGGGGCGGTTCTCTGAGGCCTTCGCGCGCGGCATGGGCACCCCGTGGTTTCTCGTGGGCATGTCGGTGTTCGTCACCGTGTGGCTCGTCTACAACACGGTGGCGCCGGTCAGCGCCCAGTTCGACCCGCGCGCTCTCAACTTCACGCTGCTCACGCTCATCTTGTCGTTGCAGGCCTCGTATGCCGCGCCCATGATCCTGCTCGCGCAGAACCGCCAAGACGACCGCGACCGCGTGCAGATTGAGCAAGACCGTCAACGCGCCGAGCGCAACCTCGCCGACACCGAGTACCTCGCGCGCGAAGTCGTTGCTCTGCGGCTGGCGATGAAAGATGTTGCCACGAAAGAGTTTTTGCGCTCTGAGCTGCGCGCGCTGCTCGACGAACTCGATCGCCGTGACGATGAGAACGCCGCTCAGGCGGAAGCGGCCGCCGTCGACGATCTCGCGCGCAACGCCCGCGAGCAATGACCGAGGCGACGCGCGCCGAGGGAGACGCCGACCGAGCCGCCAACGCTGACGCCGACGCCGAGCAGCACCCACTCGCGGTTGCGGTGCGGGCGGCGCTCGCGCGGGTCATCGATCCCGAGATTCGGCGACCGATCACCGAGCTCGACATGGTGCCGCGCGTGAGCGCGCAGGGCGACCGCGTCGACATCGACCTGCGGCTGACCATCGTCGGCTGCCCCGCCGCGAGCGCGATCGAGCGTGATGTGCGGGCCGCAGCATCCGGTGTCGCGGGCGTCGGCGAGGTCACGGTTGACGTGGGCGTGATGGATGCCGCGACGCGCGACGCCCTCATCACGCGTTTGCGCGGCGATCGGCCAACGGGTCACCCGTTCACGGCCGACTCGCTCACGCGCGTCATCGCGGTCACGAGTGGCAAGGGCGGCGTGGGCAAGTCGACCCTCACCGCCAACCTCGCGGTCGCTCTCGCGGCTCAAGGCCTGAGCGTGGGCCTCGTCGATGCCGATGTGTTCGGCTTCTCGATTCCGGGCCTTCTCGGCATCTCTGACGCGAAGCCCACTCAGGTCGGCGGCCTCATCATGCCGCCGCGCGCGCACGGCGTGGCCGTCATCTCGATCGGCATGTTTGTGGATGCCCGCACCGCCGTCTCATGGCGCGGCCCCATGCTGCACCGCACGGTGCAGCAGTTTCTCACCGACGTGCACTTCGGCGACCTCGACATCTTGCTGCTCGACATGCCGCCCGGCACGGGTGATGTGGCGATCTCAGCCGGGCAGCTCTTGCCTCATGCCGAGGTGCTCGTCGTGACGACGCCGCAGCAGGCAGCGGCCGATGTGGCCGAGCGCTCAGGACTCGTCGCCCGCCAGACCGGCCAGACCGTCATCGGCGTGGTCGAGAACATGGCAGGTCTCGCGCAACCCGATGGCAGTGTGCTCAAGCTCTTCGGCTCGGGCGGCGGCGCAGAAACGGCGGCGCGACTCGAGGTGCCGCTACTCGCGCAGATTCCGCTGAGCATTGCGCTGCGCGAAGGGGGCGATGCGGGTGAGCCGATCGTGCTGAGCCCGGGCGACGCCGCGGGCGATGCGATCACGCGGCTCGCAGCCGAGCTGGCCGCGCGGGGCCGGGGCCTCGCGGGGCGCAAGCTCGGGCTGAGCCCGCGCTGACGCGGCTGAGGTGCTTAGCGCTGGGTCGCGGGAATGCGACGGTAGCCGTCACGCGACGCGATGACGATGGTTGACGCCACGGCGGCGACAACAAGCAGGGCGATGATGATGAGCATGGCGGTCATGACGGGTTCTCCTTGGCTTCCTGAACAGGTCTATTCCACCGCGTGCAAGTGTTTAGCACAATCGATACTTTCTGAATGAATAGTTCAGTTCTGCTTTAGTATTGAGGCATGGATGTTCGCCGACTACAGCTGCTGCGCGAGCTCGCCGACCGCGGCAGCATTACCGCGGTTGCCGAGGCGACGCACCGCACCGCATCCGCCGTCTCGCAGCAACTCAAGGTGCTCGAGGCCGAGGTGGGCGTGCCCCTCACCGAGCGGCAGGGTCGCGGGCTCATTCTCACCGGCGCGGGGCTCGCGCTCGCCGATACGGCCCGGCGCATCGCCGTTGCCATGGAGTCGGCGGAGGCGCTGTGGCACGAGTTCACGCAGAGCCCACAAGGTTCTGTTTCGGTTAGCGTCTTTCCGACAGCCGGCCAGATGCTGTTGCCGGGGGTCTTGCGAGCACTGAGCGACGAACCGGGCCTCGAGATCGTGCTCACCGACCACGACATGCCCCTGCCCGACTTTGCCCAACTGACGCCCGACTACGACATCGTCGTCGCTGACTCTCAAGGCGTGCCGGCGCACTGGGCCGAGAACGGTCTGCGGTGTGTGCCGCTCATGACCGAGCCGTTCGATGTCGCGTTGCCCGTCGGGCATCCGCTCGTCGACAAGAACGTCGTGCACGGCACCGACCTCGTCGACGAGAACTGGATCGGCGCCCCAGTCGGCTACCCCTACGACCGCGTACTCGACCGGCTCGGCGCCGCGGTCGGGCGCGAACCGCGCATTGTGCAGCGCGTCATGGACAACCTCATCGTCGAGCGGCTCGTCGCGGCCGGCGTGGGCATCGCCATCTTGCCCCGATTCACGACTCGCAGCCACGGCAACGGCATCGTGACGCGGCCCATCACGGGGCTGCCGGCCGAACGGCAAATCTCGGCGCTCATGCGGGCTGACCGGGCCGAGCGGCCGAGCGTGCGGCGCGTGCTCGAACTGCTGCACGCAGAAGCCGCGCGCGTTGTGGCGGGGTACCGCACGGTGGGCGAGCGCTGAGCGCGCATCCCGATACGTTCGCGCGCTCGGTTGCTCCGGTCTTGGCCGCTACGGGCTACGTGGCCTCAGAGTCGAACGGCGCGGGCCGACCCTCGCGAATGAGTCGCTGCCGTTGGGCGTACGCCGACTCGCGCACGGGCGCGGCGGCCATTTGTTCGGCCGGGGCCGGGTCGTCGCTCAACGCCTCGCGAATGATGCGACGCGGGTCGTACTGGCGCGGGTCGAGCTTCTTCCAGTCGACGTCGTCATAGTCGGGGCCCATCTCTTCGCGCATGCGCGTCTTCGCCCCATTGGCCATGTCGCGCAGCGACCGCACGAGGCGCCCGAACTGGGCCGCATAGCCGGGAAGGCGGTCGGGGCCGATGATGATGACAGCAATCAGCCCGATGAGCAGTAGCTTCTCGATCGTCAGGCCCCAGGACACCCCTTGAGAATAGCCCGGTCGGCTGAGGTCTTCGCCCTAGGCTGGCTTCGAGAAGGAGCACCGTGGCCAGCAAAGATCTGTCGTGGAAGTATGTCGAAGACCAGACGGTCGAATCTGACAGCATTCGCTCTGCTCGCGCCCAGTCGCTCGAACTCGGGGTTGACGCCGTGAGTGCCGCGACGGGCGCCCAACTGGCGGTCATCGCGGCCGCACTGCGGGCCGAATCGATCATCGAGATCGGCACCGGAACGGGAGTTTCCGGCCTCTGGTTGCTGCAGGGTGCTCCGGATGCTCAGCTCACCTCCATCGACGTTGAAGCCGACCACCACGAGGCCGCGCGCCGCCACTTCACTGAGGCCGGCCACGCCGCCGCCCGCGTACGGCTCATCACCGGGCGTGCCGCCGAGGTGTTGCCACGCATGAACGAGGGCAGTTACGACCTCGTCCTCATTGACGCCGACCCCCAGGCGCTCGGGCTGTATCTCGAGCACGCGTTGCGACTTGTTCGGCCAGGCGGAGCCGTGCTCGTGCCACACGCGCTGTGGCGCGACACCGTGGCCGACCCGGCGAAGCGCGACGGCGTTACCGCCGACCTGCGCGGAATCCTCGCCGAGCTCGCCGAATCATCCGCGGTTCATGTGGCCGTGTCGCCCGTGGGCGACGGACTGCTGCAGCTGATCACGTCACGCTGACGATCACATCACGCTGACGATCACGTCGCGCTGACAGGCGGCCCCGTTCCAGGTGCGCTCGGCTTAGCCGATTGCTGCGGCGAGGGCGTCGTGAAGCTCTTTGGCTTCGTCGTCGTTCACCGACACCACGAGGCGGCCGCCACCCTCAAGGGGCACGCGCACAATGATGAGGCGGCCTTCTTTGACAGCCTCCATCGGTCCGTCGCCGGTCCTGGGCTTCATGGCTGCCATGTGGTCTCCTCTTCGCTGAACAATGCCCTCCATTATCCCTCACGGATGCCCTACGGCTAAATCGAGCGAGGCCCGTTCGGCCTGGTCACACCGCAGATTCAGCGAGTGTTCATTGTCTGATCACGACTCATCTCATCACGGCTCGTCTCATCACGGCGGAGTCCAGTCGTAGCCGTCGACCCACCAGCCGATCTGCACCCATGCGATCTGACCGGCGATGCCCACGGCGAGAGCGAGCACCGCGAGGGCCACTCGGAGCACGCGCGTGACGCGCGGCGACCAGGTGCCCGCGAGGCGACCCGAGCCCACACTCGCGATGCCGAGAGCAATAGCGCCGAGCGCGGGCGCCAGAGGCACGAGCAACCGGAATGTGCTCGACTGCGGAAAAAACACGGCGAGCAAATACAGCGCGTACGCGACCAGCCAGAATCGCAGCTCGATCGGCATGCGGCGCATCGCGGGCAGCGCAAACGCCGCGCCAGCGAGAATGAGCAGGGCAATCAGGATGACCGGCCCGAGCACCTCGCCCGTTAACCACGGCACGCCGGGCACCGCGGGCGCCGGCCACCACAGTTGACCGCCCCACCACTGCGCCCCCTGCACCCACGGCGTGAACGGCAGCAGTTCGACGTCCCCGATATAGGGCCGACGCCAGGCAAGCTCGGTGTCGGTATAGCCAAAGAAGTCGCCCGTCGAGAGTGCAACGATGCCGGGCCAGGCAAGACCCGCCAACCCCGCGACGACGGCGGCAAGGCCCAGCCGCACCCGCTCGGCCGTCGGGAACGGGTCGTCCTGACGGCGCATCCATCGCCAAATCCACACGAGCACGAGAAAGAGGGCGAACGCCAGGCCGCTGGGTCGCGTCAGTGCCATGACGGTGACGACGAACGGCAGCACGATCCAGCGCCGATCGAGCACGAGAATGAGGGCCGCGAAGAGCAGCACGAGGTGCAGCGACTCGGCGTAGCCGACCTGCAGAATCGGTGAGAGCGGGGCGGCACAAAACAGCGCCGTGGCGAGCAGGGCGGTGCCGCTCGTGAGCCAGCGCCGGGCCAGCGCGAAGAAGAGCAGCGCGGCCCCGAGGCTCGCGACGACCGAGAGGGTCACGGCAACGGCTGAGAAGCCCTGCGGTGAGAAGTCGCCCGTGAGGAGCATCCCGATGCGAATGAGGGTCGGATACACCGGCATGAAGGCCCACGCGCTTTCGCCCGCGAGGCCGTTCTCGTCGCGGGGAATCTCGTCGGGGTACCCGACGGCGGCGATGATGGAGTACCAGTGGGCATCCCACAGACGGGCGAAGTCGAGGTAGCCCGGATTCGCGCTCGTCCACGGGTTCTCGCCCTGGCGGGCGGCGAACGACAGCAGGATGCCCGTGGTGACGAGTCGTGAGGCGCCCCAGACTGCGACGACGGCAACCCACCACGGCAGGCGACGCACCCGCTCGAGCGCCACACTCACGCGCTGGTCAACCACGCTCGCAACCCTCGCTCGCACGCGATGATCTGCTCGACCGGCACCCGCTCGTCGTCGGTGTGGGCGAGCGACGGGTCTCCCGGGCCGTAGTTGACGGCCGGGATGCCGAGCTCGGCAAATCGGGCCACGTCGGTCCAGCCGTACTTGGGCGCCGGGGTGCCGCCGACTGCGGCGATGAAGTGCTGCGCGAGCGGAGCATCCAGCCCCGGGCGTGCTCCTCCCGCCGAGTCAGTCACGACGAGTTCGAGCTCGGGCGCGGCAGCCGCGAACAGCTCGCGCAGGTACGCCTCGGCCTCGGCCGCCGTCTTGTTGGGCGCGAAGCGGTAGTTGATGGTCAGCACACCTTCGTCGGGAATGACATTGCCCGCGACTCCCCCACTGATGCCGACGGCGTTCAGGCCTTCGCGGTAGACGAGCCCGTCGACTTCGATCGAGCGCGGCTCGTAGTTCGCGAGCACGGCGAGGGCGGGCGCGAGCGCGTGAATGGCGTTCTCGCCCATCCAGGCGCGGGCCGAGTGGGCGCGGCGGCCGGTGGCCCGCAGCTCGATGCGCAGCGTGCCATTGCAGCCGCCCTCGACGACGGCATTCGACGGTTCGCCGAGAATCGCGAAGTCGGCCGCGAGCAGCTCGGGGTGCGTGCGCGCAAGACGACCCAGGCCGTTGAGTTCACTCGCGACCTCTTCGTGGTCGTACCAGACCCACGTCACGTCGTAGGCGGGTGCGTCAAGCTGCACCGCGAGCGCGAGCATGACGGCGCAGCCGGCCTTCATGTCGACGGTTCCGCGCCCGTGCAGAGTGCCGGTCTCGGCATTGCCCTCGAGGCGGCTCGGCAGGTTGTTGTTGATGGGCACGGTGTCGATGTGGCCCGCGATCACGACGCGCTGCGCGCGGCCCAGGCGCGTGCGGGCGACGATCGCGTCCCCGTCGCGCAGCACCTCAAGGTGCGGGGCGTGGATGCTCAGCGCGCGCTCGATCGCGTCGGCGAGCATCCGCTCATCGCCCGAGACGCTCGGCACATCGCACAGCGCCCGCGTCAGCGCCACAACACCCTCGTGCACGGGCAGGTCGGGGGCCGTGGTCTCGATCACGGTTCCAGCGTAATCGGGCCCCGGTAGCCTGGAGTCATGTCGAGCCCGAACACCCCCGCCACCGATTCCGAGCGCGCCAGCCGCCAGGCCTGGGGCTACGGGCTCGTGACGCTGCGCCTTACCGACGGCGAGGTGCTCGACACCTGGTACCCGCGCCCCGAGCTCGGCACGCTGCCGCACGGGCGCGACCCCTACATCGTGCCCGCCGAGATCGAGCACTTGCAGGGCGACGACGCGCGTCGGGGTGTGCGTCGCGAGGCCCGCACGGTGACGATCGATCTGGATGCGCCGCCGGCATCCACGCCCGATGCGTACTTGCGGCTGCACCTGCTCAGCCACCGCCTCGTGCAGCCCAACACGCTCAATCTCGACGGCATCTTCGGGCACCTGCCCATCGTCATGTGGACGACCGCGGGGCCCGCGCACCCCGACGACTTCGACGCGCGTCGCCCGGCCCTGCAGCAAGCGGGTATCTCGGCGCTCGGGGTCGACAAGTTTCCGCGATTGCTCGACTACGTCACGCCCCCGCGCGTGCGCATCGCCGACGCCTCGCGCGTGCGGCTCGGCGCCTACCTCTCTCCCGGCACCACGGTCATGCACGAGGGCTTCGTCAACTTCAACGCCGGCACGCTCGGCACCTCGATGGTCGAGGGGCGCATCAGCCAGGGCGTCGTCGTGGGTGACGGCAGCGACATCGGCGGCGGTGCCTCGATCATGGGCACGCTCTCGGGCGGAGGCACGCACCGCATCGCGATCGGCGAGCGCGCCCTGCTCGGCGCGAACAGCGGCGTGGGCATCTCGATCGGCGATGACTCCGTCGTCGAGGCGGGCCTCTACGTGACGGCGGGCCAGAAGGTCGTCGTGGTCGACGGCACGGTCGGCGCCGACGGTCAATCCCGCACCGTCAAGGCGTCAGAGCTCTCCGGAGTGGCGGGGCTGCTGTTCCGCCGCAGCTCGGTCACGGGAGCCGTCGAGGTGCTTCCCCGCACGGGCGCGGGCGTGCACCTCAACGACGCCCTGCACGCGTAATCGGCGGTTTCGGGATGCTCGCCGCGAGCATCCTGTTCGCTCAGCGTGTTATCGCTGCGGCCAGGCGCGGGCGTCCGAGCCCACGTACAGCTGCTGCGGGCGACCGATCTTCGTTTGGGGGTCGTCGTTCATCTCGCGCCAGTGGGCGATCCAGCCCGGCAGGCGCCCAATGGCGAAGAGCACCGTGAACATGCGCGTGGGGAACCCCATGGCCTTGTAGATGACACCCGTGTAGAAGTCGACGTTCGGGTAAAGCTTGCGCTCGATGAAGTAGTCGTCGGCGAGGGCGATGGCCTCGAGCTCGCGCGCGATCTGCAGCAGCGGGTCGCTGACGCCGAGGTCGGCGAGCACGGCATCCACGCTCTCCTTGACCAACTTGGCGCGCGGGTCGTAGCTCTTGTAGACGCGGTGCCCGAAGCCCATGAGCTTGATGCCGTCTTCTTTGGCCTTGACGCGCTCGACGAAACGCTCGACGCTTTCACCCGAATCACGGATGCGCGCGAGCATGTCGAGCACAGCCTCATTGGCGCCACCGTGCAGCGGGCCTGAGAGGGCGTTGATGCCCGCCGAGATCGACGCGAAGAGGTTGGCGCCCGTTGAGCCCACGAGGCGCACGGTCGAGGTCGAGGCGTTCTGCTCGTGGTCTTCGTGCAAGATCAGCAAGCGATCGAGTGCCTTCACGAGCACGGGGTTGACCTCATACGGCTCGGCCATGTTGCCGAAGTTGAGGCGCAAGAAGTTCTCGACGAAACTCAGTGAGTTGTCGGGGTAAAGGAACGCCTGGCCGATGGCCTTCTTGTGGGCGTAGGCCGCGATGACGGGCAGCTTGGCGAGCAGACGGAT
>JAYUKK010000066.1:0-4850 GCA_043764515.1 Microbacterium sp. | reverse complement strand
CACGGCGCCCAGGATGAAGACGATGCCACCCATCGTGGGGGTGCCGCGCTTGGTGTGGTGTGACTGCGGGCCATCGTCGCGAATGAACTGGCCCCACTCCAGACGATTGAACAACCGAATGAACAGGGGCGTGAGCAGCAGAGTAAAGGCCAGCGAGAACGCTCCAGCAAACATGAGCGCGATCATCGGTCAGCCTCCAGTAGACGCTCGACGAGCGGAGTGAGGGGGGTGCGGGATGCTGCGCTCACGAGCACCACATCGCCCTCGTCGACCTGCGCACGCACGACATCGTATGCCTGCTCGAGGGTGTCGACCAGAATCGACTCTCCGTCCCACGACCCTTCCAGCCCTGCCGCGTTGTGGATGTGGCGCGCACCGTCGCCAACAACGACGAGTTGCGTCACGTCGAGGCGCACGATGATGCGGCCGAGCGCGTCGTGATCCTCGAACCACTCGGCCGGCTCACTCTCGAGCTCACCCAGCACCGCGAACGACCGGCCGCTGCCACGCGTCAAGTCGGCAAGGACGCGGAGTGATGCACGCACATCGAGGGCCGTACGAGCTCCCGTGTCATCGAGCAGAATCGCGCCGTTCGGCATGGCGCGGCGCGCGGTGCGCCCGGGGAGATCGGTGCTCGCATGGGCTACCCGATCGACAGCCTCGGCGAGGGTCAGGCCCTCCGCGACAAGTTCCGTGAGGTGCGCGACCGCAGAATCGACGGCGGCCGAACCGACGGCATTGAGCGTGAGGTCGACGGTCTCGGCGCCCAGGCGCACCTGCACGATCGCGCCGTCACGGCGGTGCACAACATCGTCGACGACCGGCACAAGAACCGTCATGGCGTCACCAACCGGCTTCGCGGAGCGCTGCGCGCGCCTCGTCGCGTGCCGAATACTCGGTACGCACTCCACGGATGTCGCGGTAGTCCTGATGTCCCGGGCCTGCCCACAAGATTGAGTCGCCCTCGCGCGCAAGCTCGACAGCGACCCGAATGGCGCGCTCGGGCGGGCTGACCTCGTGAATCTCCGGATGATTCGATGCGAGGGCCGCCCCTTCGAGCAGAGTGGCGCGAATCGACGCGGGGTCTTCAAAGCGCGGGTGATGGTCGGTGATGACCAGCACATCGCAGCCTTCGGCAGCAACCCGCGCCATCTCATGCCGCTTCGTGGCGTCGCGGTCGCCGTCGGCGCCAAAGACCATGATCGTTCGCCCACTCGTGAAGCGGCGCACCGCGGCGAGTGTGTGTTCGAACGCGTCAGCACTGTGCCCGAAGTCGACATAAACACTCGGACCGCGGTCACCCGACACGCGCTCGGTTCGGCCCGGCAGGTAGGCCGTGATGCCCGACTCGCCCAAGGCCGCAGCAATGTCGTCGAGAGCAATGCCTGCCTCGACGAGCATGACGATCGCGAGGCCGGCGTTTGCCGCCATATGGCCGCCAATGAGTGGCACGCGCGTCTCGATCGACTGGCCCTCCGGGCCCGTCAACCGAAAACCCGTGTGCGCAGGGTGCTCATCGGTGATGGCGACGTGCCAGTCCGCGGTGACGTCGGCGTGCGAGGTGATGGTGACGAGAGGGATGCGCGCAGCATCCACGACCTGGGCGCCGTATGGCGAGTCCAGCGAGACAACCCCACGACGACCGCGGTCGGGAAAGAACAGCGGCAGTTTGGCAGCGAAGTACTCGGCCATATCGGCGTAGTCATCGAGGTGGTCATGCGTGAGGTTGGTGAAGCCCACGACGTCGAAGAGCATGCCGTCGACGCGATGCCGGCTGAGTGCCTGCGCGCTGACCTCGACCGCGATCGCGGTGACGCCCGCTTCGCGCATGCGTGCGAGCAAAGCGTGCATCTCGGTGGCCTCGGGCGTCGTGAGTCTGCTCACCACCGTGAGATCGCCGATGTGCCGCTCGGCCGTCGAACTGAGCCCGGTGACGTGACCGAGCTGGCGCATGATGCCCTCGAGCAAATACGCCGTCGACGTCTTGCCATTCGTTCCGGTGACACCCAGCATGAGCGCGGGCTCTTCGCGCGTGCGATACACCCACGCGGCGACCTCCCCCAGCGAGGCTCGAGGGTCGGCAACGACAACGATCGGCAGGCCCACGCCGCTCGCAAGAGTGGCTCCAGCGGCGTCAGTCAGCAGAGCGACCGCGCCCGCCGCCGCCGCATCGGCGGCAAACTCAGCGCCGTGGCGGTGCGCGCCCTGGAGTCCGACGAACAGGTCGCCCGGCCGCAGATCGCCCGTCGACAGCGTGACGCCGGTGAGATCAACTCCCTCGGTCACGCCGTGGTGCTCGAGCGCGAAAGCCTCGACGAGACCGGTGAGCGGTCGGGGCGCAGGGTGCTCAGGTCGCAGCACGGGGGGAATGCGGGACAACGCAACCTCAGCTCTTTCTGGGCCAACCCCTCACCAGGTCAGCGGGATGCTCGGAGCCGAGACCGTCGTCGGGGCAACCCGGAAGGTCTTCAGCACCTGGGTCATGATCGACCGGAAGGTGGGCGCGGCGGCAGCCGACGTCTTCATCGTATCGGGCTTGCCGAAGGTGACCACCACCACGAACTGCGGGTCATCCGCGGGTGCCAGGCCAGCGACCGACACGATGCGCTCGTTGCCATACGCCCCGTTCTCCGACACTTCTGCGGTTCCTGTCTTGGCGGCCACCCGGTAGCCCGGGATGCTGAGCTGCCGCGAGAGGAAGCCTTGGGTCACGACATTCTCAAGGGTGTTCACCACGTCGCGCGCTGCCGACTCGCTCACGACGCGCACACCCTCCGTCGGCGGGAGATCGGTCACGGTGCCGTCGGCGTGCTCGCATCCGGTCACGAGCGTCAAGGGCGCGCGAACACCGTCGTTCGCGAGCGTCTGGTAAAGGCTCGCGACCTGCGCGCTCGTTGCCGTCATGCCTTGGCCGAACATCTGGGTCACGGCCGTGTGTCCATCGACCGCATCAGCAGCGCCGACGAACCCCGGCTCTTCACCGAGAAAGTCGACGGCAGTTTCCGTGCCGAACCCAAAGCCCGTCAAATAGTCGTGTCGCTGCGCGAGCGAAAGCCGCTCGCTCAATACGGCCGTGCCGGTGTTCGACGAGTTCATGAGCACGCCCGCAGTCGTGTAGCGCAGATCACCGTGGTCCCACGCGTCGCCAATTTGAAAGCCCGCAATGGTGTCGTAGCGGCGCGGCGCAACAACCTGATCGGCGAGCGTGGCCGCCCCCGAATCGAGCAAGGCGGCGAAGGTCGCTGACTTGATCGTCGAGCCGGGTTCATACGGCCAGGTGAAAACCCGCGATCCGAGGTTCTCGGGAGCCGTTCCATTGACGTTGTTCGGGTCGACCGTCGGCCAGTCGGCAGCCGCGATGATGTGGCCATCGGCAACGCGCACGACAACCGCCGTGGCCCACTCCGCCCCGATCGCGGTTGCCTGCTCGGCGATAGCCTGCTGCGCAAACCACTGCACATCCGAGTCGATGGTGAGTTGCAGGGTGCCACCATCGACAGCATCCTGCGCCACCACGGTCGTGCCCGGCAGGCGAACGCCATCGGCCCCGCGTTCGTAGGTAGCTTGGCCATCAGTGGCCTGCAAGCACTCGTTGAGTCGGTATTCCAGGCCCGTCTGCGGGCCATCCGTACCCAGGAAGCCCACGAGGTTTCCCGCGATCTGACCGTTTGGGTAGGTGCGCGCAGGGATTCGCTCCCAATACACCCAGGGAATATCGAGCTCGCGCACCTTCTCGAACTCATCAGGCGTCACCCCCCGCGAGAGGTAGCCATGGTCGTCTTCGGGATTAGCGGCAAGCTGACCCTGGATGTCAGCGAGCATTGCCGCGGGATCGCCCCCGACGATGGCCGCGACAGCCGCGAGGTTCTCGGCCACGGTCGACGTCGCCTCTCCCCCGGCCTCCACCTCGAGAGCTTTCGCGACGAATCGCGGGGAGACCGTGATGTCATAGCGAAAAACGGAGTCCGCGAGCACCACTGCGCGCGCGTCGACGATGTCGCCACGCGCTCCGTAGATCGTGATGGGAATCGAGCGCCGCGCCTCCGACTCTTGCGAGAGTTGCTCGGCGCGCACGACCTGAATGTCGACGAGCCGGACGACGAATGCCGACAGAATGATGGCGAGAACCAGCATCCACGCTGCGAGGCGACGACGGATTCGTCGATCGGCGGTCACCATGCGGGGGCCTCCTGAAACTCGATCAGCGCGTCACGGGCGAGGGCAATGCCCCCGTGGAGGACACCGTGCTCGTGCCTGACGGTAGCGACACCGGCGGCGCCGCCGCGGCAGGCACGCCCGGAGACGCTGAGACCGCGGCCCCCTGCGCCGCCAGCGTCACGAGGGGCACATCGGTCAGCAGCACATTGCCCACGAGATCCCCCCGCCCGTCCAGAACACCCGAACCGGCTCCCGCCGGCGTGGGCGAACCCTGAATGGTGCCATTTGACAGCAGCAAGAATGCCGGGCTCACCGTACTCACCACCATGCCCAGCGACTCGGCGTTCGCCGCGACGTTCTGAGCTGAATCGAACACGTTAAGTCGCTCCGTGAGCACCTGCGCGGTGCGGTCAAGTTCGATGCGCTGCGCCTCAAGCGCCGTGATGCGATAGGCGCCGTCCGACAGCACGATGCTCAAGAGCAGCTGCGTCAGCAGGATCGCGAACACCCCCACCACCGTCGCCACCGCATAGGCAGAGCGCGGGCGTGCACGCCGTTGACGACGCGTCGCCACGACCTCCAGCGGAGCACGCTGCGGCTGCACCCGGCGCGGCGCCGGAGCCGCGCTCATCGACACGGCGCTCATGACAGATCTCGCAGTCGCTCGGCGGCCCGCAACCGCACGGGAATCG
>JAYUKK010000065.1:0-4874 GCA_043764515.1 Microbacterium sp. | reverse complement strand
ATACCAACGAGTGCGGTAAGGGCAAGGGCCCAGAGCGGGAGCGTGACGCCGACCGGCGCCGGTGTGTTAGAGACCGACTCGTCGGGAACCTCCGGAACGGTGATCGCCGGGCGCGATTCCTGGCCCGTGGTGAACGAGATGGGTGCGACCGGAACCACCGTAAAGTTGCCTGCTTCACCCGGGTCCGGGGTGAAGGTCACCTCAGCGGTGACGGCCTCCGCCAAAGGAGCGTCACGCCACAGGAACGCGACGGCCGGTACGTCGCCTCGTGCCTGGTCGAACCGTTCTTCGACGAGAGGCTCACCTGCAGAGTCGCGAATGGTCAGGACCCAGCGCCCGGCGGGCGGTGCACTGATCTCGTCCAACTTCTCGCGACCTTCGTTTGAGCGGTAATACCCGTACAGGTTGTCAATCCATTGACCCGTCAGGCGCATCGAGACGACCGTGTTTTGGGGGTCAGCACTGTCGGGCGCGACACGCACGTCGGTGGTGAGTTCACCGGGTTCGACCACGAGCGAGTAGGGAATTCGGGTGATGCCGACGAACGGCGTACCGGCATAGTTTCCGGAGAAGGTCAGTCCGACCTGGTACTGGCCGACATTGATCCTCTGGGAGTCACCGCACGCGTTGACAAGAAACTCGCGGTACCCCGGACCCCAATACGGCAAAAAGGAGAACGCACTGTCATCTCCCGGAAGCCCATCAAGCGTGTAGCTGGTGGGTTTCCATTGCAGGAGATCTTGCTCGCTCCTGAAGCCGAGGCACCAGCCGTCTCCATAGCTGATCGTCAGTGTCGCCGGTGGCTTTGCATCGACGTAGACGGGAAAGGGTGACGTTGCCGCTGATGGCATGACGAGCGCAATCGCGCTGATCGTCAGGCCCACCGACATGGTCGTGCGGCGGACAAGAAGAGAGAGGTTCGACACATGCTCAGCCTACCGACTCCGTCGCGATGTGCGGCAGGCCGTTACTCGTGACTGATGCGCAATTTGTCGCCGCCGCCGCCGACCGACACGGCGCGAAGCAGCCGCGGCAGGTCGTAGGGCTCAAACGGCTGACCTGAGGTGAGCAGCTCGTCGCCGGTGAACCAGCCGTGTTGCGTCATGTCGACGTGCTCCGACTCCGTCCAGTTCGTTGAGACCGGCTCGAAACGCTCGCAGCGCACCACGTAGTACTCCGCGTGGCCGCTATCGTGATCGGCCTCGTCCCACGCGACGTCGAAGTCGAGGCTCCACACGGGCTCTCCCACGCTGTCGACGACGAGGCCGGTCTCTTCGAATACTTCGCGCACGCCGGCTTGCTCGTGGGTCTCCCCCGGGTCGACTCCCCCGCCGGGCGTGATCCAGCGGGCGAAGCGCGTCGAGTCAGGCGCTGCCGTCATGAACAGCAGCGCGGCACCCGTATCATCCATGAGAATGATTCGGGATGTTCGCCGCAGGCCCGGCGTCGGGGCCACGGCGCTACTCCCCCGCGGTGTTGGCGTCGAACGCCGTGAAGTAGCTCACATCGCCCACGAGGCGCGTGTTGTCGGCCGGAACAGGATCAACCGCGGCCTGCGCCACCTCTGCGGCGAACTCGCTCACGTTGTAGAGCTTGCCGGCCGCCTCTTTGCGAGCGTCGATGGCGCCGGGCGCAGCACGCTCAAGCAGGGTCGCCGTGATGGTGCCCTCGATCATGTCGCCCGACACGACAGTAAAGCCGATGCCCTTGGCGTCGAGGGTGGGGATGAGCGCGCGCAACGCGTCCTCGCCCGCCCGCTTGGAGAGCGCGACGGCCTCGTACTCGGGCATCGTCGGCACCGTGCGGATGAAGTGTGCCTGGTGGCTCGTGACGAACACGACGCGGCCGCCCGGGCCCATGAGCTCGGCGCCCTGCGTCAAGACGTTGACCTGCGCATCCCGGTTCAGCGTGAGGGCGTAATCCTTGCCCATTCCCGACTCCATGCCGCCGGAGGCGTTGAGCACGAGGATGTCGAGCGTGCCGAAGCGCTCGCGCACAGCATCCAGCAACGCGGCGACGGAGGCCGCGTCGGTGAGGTCGGCCCCGACAGCGATGGCCTGGCCGCCGGCAGCTTCGATCTCAGCCACGAGCTTCTCGGCGCGCGGCGCCTTGGCGCGGTAATTGATCACGACGTTAGCGCCCGCGGCGGCGAAGTACTTGACAGTGTCGGCGCCGATTCCGCGTGACGAGCCGGTAACGAGGGCGGTTGTGCCGGCGAGCGAGCCGGGCTGCAGAGGGGTGTTCACGGTTCTCGACCCTATCGCTCGAACCAACCCCGCGCGCGATCAAGCGCCGGTGATAGCGTGAGTGAATCGCGGTTTTCACGATGAAGGAGAGACGTGGTCGACCTGACGCAGTACCTCTGGATCGCGTGGCTCGTGTTTGTGGTCGTGTGCGTCATCATCGAGGTTCTGACTCTCGAGTTTACGTTCATGATGGTCGCGGCCGGCTCGCTTCTTGGTGGTCTCGGCGCGAACCTTGCCGGTTTCGATTGGTGGGTGCAGATTCTTGCGGCGGCGATCGTGTCGGGCCTCTTGCTCTTCACCATCCGACCGTGGCTATTGCACCGGCTCGACCGCGGAGTCGAGCCTGCTCGCACCAACGTCGATGCGCTCTACGGCATGGCCGCACGCGTCACCATCGCTTTCGCTGACGGTGCCGGCCAGGTCAAACTCGCGAACGGCGAAACCTGGACCGCCCGTCTCGCACCGGAGCACGAGACCCTGACCCTCACCGAGAGCGACCGCGTGGTCGTTACTCGAATCGATGGCGCGACCGCCGAGGTCGCGCCCGTTGAACGGAGCGAATCGGCATGATCTCTACCGCGGCCTTCATCGGCCAACTGTTCATTATTGCGCTCGTCATCGTCGTGGCGATTTTCGTCGTGGTCGTGCTGGTGCGGTCCATCCGCATCGTGCCGCAGGCCTATGCGGGCGTCGTCGAGCGTCTCGGTCGTTACCGCAAGACGCTTCAGCCGGGCCTCAACATCCTGGTTCCCTTCATCGACCGCATGCGCCCTCTTGTCGACATGCGTGAGCAAGTGGTGTCGTTCCCGCCCCAGCCGGTCATCACTGAAGACAACCTCGTCGTGTCGATTGACACCGTCATCTACTTCCAAGTGACGGATGCCCGCGCAGCGACCTACGAAATTGCCAATTACCTCGCCGGTGTCGAGCAGTTGACCGTCACCACGTTGCGCAACGTCGTGGGTGGTCTCAACCTCGAAGAGGCGCTCACGAGCCGCGACAATATCAACGGCCAACTGCGCGTCGTGCTCGACGAGGCGACGGGCAAGTGGGGTTTGCGCGTCAACCGCGTTGAGCTCAAGGCCATCGACCCGCCCCTGAGCATCCAGGACTCGATGGAGAAGCAGATGCGCGCTGAGCGTGACCGCCGCGCCGTGATCCTCACCTCTGAGGGGTCGAAGCAATCGCAAATTCTCGAAGCCGAGGGTGCGCGCCAGTCGGCGATCCTGAAGGCTGAGGGTGACGCGCAAGCGGTGATTCTGAAGGCCGAGGCCGAAGCGAAGGCCATCACGATCGTCTTCGAGGCGATTCACCAGGGCAACCCCGACGCTCAGCTTTTGGCCTACGAGTACCTTCAAATGCTGCCGAAGATCGCCGAAGGTGACTCGAACAAGATGTGGATCATCCCGAGTGAACTGACCGAGGCCCTCAAAGGCATCAGTCAGGGCTTCTTTGGTGGGCCGGGTGGTGCGTCGGGGGCACGGTCGGCGCCGAAGGCCTGATGCACCCCGAGCTGCCCTACTTCGCGGCGCCACGCCCTCGTGTGCTCGCACACCGGGGGCTGGCGATCGCTGCGCCAGAGAACACGCTTCGTGCATTCGCCCACGCGGTGGCCGCAGGAGTTACGCACATCGAGACCGATGTTCACGTGAGTGCTGATGGCCAGGCCATCGTCGCGCATGACCCGACCCTCAGTCGCATCGTAGGTCTGCCTCAGCGCGTCAGCGAGTTGACGGCCGCTGAGCTCGCGCGGCTCGATCTGGGGTACGAGCAACACATGCCCGCGCTCGCCGAGGTGCTCGACGCTTTTCCTGACACGTGCTTCAACATTGACGTGAAGATCGCGGATGCGGTGGCTCCGGCTGTCGAGGCGGTCCAGGCCGCGCGAGCCGACCATCGGGTCTTGCTCACATCGTTCAGCGAACGTCGCCGTCGTGCCGCGGTCGCGCTCCTGCCTCATGTCGCCACGAGCGCGTCGGGGCCGCGCTTTGCCGCGGCACTGCTCGCCTCCGTGGCGCGCAGTGAGCCTCTCGTGCGGGTGGCACTGCGCGGCCTGCATGCCGTGCAAATTCCGGCGCGCGCGCTGAGTCTCGACACTCTGACCCCCGCGCGAATCCGAGCGTTCCACGCCGCAGGTGTCGAGGTGCACGTCTGGACGATCAACGACGAGCCCGAGATGCGTCGCATCCTCCTCCTCGGCGTCGACGGCATCGTCACTGATCGCGCGGATATCGCGCTCGAGGTCGTGCGCTCACTGGGTTGACGCTGGCAATGCCCTGGGAAGGGACTGCCGCCTTCGGCTCGCTCACTGGTGTTGGGTCTATACCTATTCATGAACTTCAGTGGCGGGCCGCGGCGATGACGGCTGGCTCAAGTGTGGACAGGGTGAAGGAGTCACAGTGGCGGATCGCACATTGCGCGGCATGCGCTTGGGCTCGCAGAGCATGCAAACAGAAGAGGGCGTGACGTTCGCCGATCGTCAGCGTGCGCAGTACCGCACCGACGACGGCGAGACCTTCGATGTTGTTTTCTCGGCCGATGCAGAATTGCCCGACACGTGGGAGTCGCCGAAGAGCGGTCGAGAAGGCGTTCTGTTATCGCCGGATGGCACGCCCATCGACATCGAGA
>JAYUKK010000064.1:0-4887 GCA_043764515.1 Microbacterium sp. | reverse complement strand
TCGTCGAATCGCCCCGTGGCGCTCGCGTGACCGGCGCCGGCAATGTCGCCGGTTTCTATCTCGAGGTTGGGGATCGAGTCGGCGCGCGTGCCGTCACTCAACACGAGGTTGCGGTTCTGTTCGTAGGAGTCGGTTCCGGTGGCGTCGCGCCCGATGAGCACGTCGCCGACCCACACGGTGCGCGCGCCCTTTCCGTTCAGTGCGCCCTTATAGGTGACACGACTGATGGTGTGGGGCGCGATGTGGTGCACAAACACACGTTGTTCAAGATGTTGGCCAGCATCGGCGAAGTACAGTCCCAGTAGTTGGCCGTCGGCACCAGACCCGGCAAGGTGCACCGACGGGTTCAGGCGCACGATGGCGCCGCCCAGCGACACCACGACGTGCTTGAGTCGCGCATCCTTATCGACACGGGCGAAGTGGCTCGACAGGTGTACCGACTCGTCGTCCCACTCTTGAATGCTCACCACGGTGAGGTCGCTGCCCGCTTCGGCCACGATTTCAACGTTCTCGCTCAATCGGGCACTGCCCCGGCTGTCGATCACGACGAGCCCACGAGCGTTTGCTGCAGCGGTGATGACCGTGTGAGCGGCCCGGGGCGCGCGATCAACGCCCGTGCGGTCAACAATGACCGAGACGGCCTCGTCATTCGTGAGCGTCACGGCAAGAGCCTTCTGAACGCTCGACCATGCGTTGGCTGCAGCGCGTTCTTCAGCGAGGCCCGCGGACCCGATGCGCGCGTCGTCGCGGCCAATCCACTCGACGGTGACGCCGGTTGCCGGCGACACCACTGCCGGAAACGCTGAACCATCGAGATCGCCATCGATCAAATCGCGAATCTTGTCGACGGGGGTCAGTTTCCACTCGAGCTCTCGGCCTGTGACGGCCGGGAAGTCGTCGTGCGACGCCGATGCGAATCGCTCGCTTCGGGTCTGCACAGGCACGGGCGAACCCGGGCCGTGAGGGTGCTGCTGCGTATCGGTGGTTGCTGCCGGTACTGCCGGTGCTGCGGGGGCGGAACTCATCTAGCCGACGCTGCCTTCCATGCTCATCTCGATGAGCTTGTTCAGCTCAAGTGCGTATTCCATCGGCAGTTCGCGCGCGATGGGCTCGATGAACCCGCGCACGATCATGGCCATGGCTTCGTCTTCGGGCAAACCGCGTGACTGCAAGTAGAACAGCTGCTCTTCGCTCACGCGCGAAACAGTAGCCTCGTGGCCCAGCTGCACGTCATCGACGCGAATGTCGATGGCCGGGTAGGTGTCAGAGCGCGAGATCGTGTCGACGAGCAGCGCGTCGCACCGTACGGTGTTGGCCGAGTGGTGCGCGTTCGCGTCGACGCGAACTTCACCACGGTATCCGGCGCGTCCGCCACCCCGGGCGATCGACTTCGAAACGATCGACGACGTCGTGTACGGCGCCATGTGGATCATCTTGGCGCCGGCGTCTTGGTGCTGACCCGGGCCGGCGAACGCCACGGAGAGCGTCTCGCCCTTCGCGTGCTCACCCATGAGGAAGATCGAGGGGTACTTCATCGTGACCTTCGAGCCGATGTTGCCGTCGATCCACTCCATCGTTGCGCCTTCGTGCGCGACGGCACGCTTGGTAACGAGGTTGTAGACGTTGCTCGACCAGTTCTGAATAGTCGTGTATCGAACGCGGGCGTTCTTCTTCACGATGATCTCAACAACGGCCGAGTGTAGCGAGTCGCTCTTATAGATCGGGGCTGTGCAGCCCTCGATGTAGTGCACGTACGAGCCTTCGTCGGCGATGATGAGCGTGCGCTCGAACTGGCCCATGTTCTCGGTGTTGATGCGGAAGTAGGCCTGGAGCGGGATCTCCACGTGCACGCCCGGCGGCACGTAGACAAATGAGCCACCCGACCACACGGCCGTGTTGAGTGCCGCGAACTTGTTGTCGCCGGCCGGAATGACCGTGCCGAAGTACTCGGTGAAGAATTCGGGATGCTCGCGCAACGCCGTATCGGTGTCCATGAAGATGACGCCCTGGGCCTCAAGGTCTTCGCGGATCTGGTGGTACACGACTTCCGACTCGTACTGAGCGGCAACGCCGGCAACGAGACGCTGACGCTCCGCCTCGGGGATACCGAGCTTCTCGTAGGTGTTCTTGATCTCTTCCGGAAGTTCTTCCCACGTCGTGGCTTGCTTCTCGGTCGAGCGAACAAAGTACTTGATGTTGTCGAAGTCGATGCCTGACAAGTCGGCGCCCCAGAGCGGCATGGGCTTCTGGCCGAAGAGCTTGAGGCCCTTGAGGCGGAGGTCGAGCATCCACTGCGGTTCATTCTTCAGCGCAGAGATGTTGCGCACGACGCTGTCGTCGATGCCCCGGCGCGCCGTGGAGCCCGCGGCGTCAGAGTCGCTCCAGCCGAATTCGTACTGCCCGAGACCCTCGAGCTCGGGACGATCGATGAGCACGTCAGACATGCGTTTCCTCTTCTCTTTTCCGAACCCAACCGAGATCGGGACGGGGACATTCCGTGGACATCCTGTTGCGCGGCGACCTTCGGCAGACGCTCAATGAGCGTGAATACACTGTGGCCGAACGAGATGTCGTGAGCTCGAGCCGCCCAGCAACACCAACGTTGCGCGGCCCGCAATCGACACTGACGATGAGCTGCTCTGATTCTACCGTGTGCAGCCTGAAAGAGGAGGAACCAGACCGTGAATCGGCTGTGGCAGTGGCTGCCCGTCTCGACCGCCGATCGGCGCGTGCGCGTGATCGCCTGGGCGTCTCTCGTGAGCCAGATCCTCATCGTCGGAACCGGCGGCGCTGTTCGACTCACCGGCTCGGGCCTCGGCTGCCCCACCTGGCCCCGATGCACAGAGGACTCGTTCATTACGACGCCCGAGATGGGTATCCATGGAATCGTTGAATTTGGTAACCGCCTGCTGACGTTCGTGCTCGTGATCATCGCGATACTCGCGTTCTTGTTCGTGGTTCGGATGCGGCGCGAGCGCCCCGAGTTGCTCCGTCTCACCATTGCGCTGGGGCTCGGCATCCCGGCCCAAGCCGTCATCGGCGGAATCACTGTCCTCACCAACCTCAACCCGTGGGTCGTGGGCTTCCACTTCGTCGTCTCAGCGGCTCTCGTCGCTCTCGCGGTCGTGCTTGTTCACCGCGTCTACCGTGGCCCCACAACAGGAAAACTGGTTGTACCCCAGCCTGTGCGCATGCTGGGGCTCGCGACCGCGGTTGGTGCATGGGTTACCGTGCTGGTCGGAATCGTCGTGACCGGCTCCGGGCCCCACGCGGGCGACGGTGGGGCGGCTCGCAATGGCCTCGACGGCGAACTGTTGCAGCACATTCACTCGTGGCCGGCGTACATCACCGCTGCGCTCAGCGTGTTTCTGCTCGTCGCCGCCGTGCGGCTCGGGCTCGCTCCCCTTCGCCGTGCCGTGGTCGGGCTCGTGGCCATCGAGATTGTTCAGATTGCTGTCGGCATTACGCAGGCGCGACTCGGGCTTCCCGAGTTGCTCGTGGGCATCCACATGGTGCTTGCGTGCGTGCTGATCGCCCTTGTCACGCTCGTGTTGTTGTCGATGCGAAGCTCACAGGGCAACAACCCGGTCGGCGTCTCGGAGTACGAGCGGGTGGGTGTGGCGAGTTAGAACGGAAGCAGCGGGTCGATCCCGACGGCCACGAAGAGCAGCGTGAGGTACGTGATGCTCGCGTGGAAGACCCGCATCGGCTTCGCCTCGAGACCCCGCACAGCGCGCCCGTAGAGCCGGTGGCTCTCGATGACGAACCACCCGCCAGAAAGCAGCGCGACCGCCGTATAGAGCGCGCCCATCGGAGCGATGGGGATCAGCAAGAGCGAGGCCGCGACAGTCGCCCAGGCGTACAACACCACTTGCACGCCGACCGTCGCGCGATCGCGCAGCACAGCCAGCATGGGAACGTGGGCGGCGGCGTAGTCGTCGCGGTACTTCATCGACAGCGGCCAATAGTGTGGCGGGGTCCACAGGAATACGACGAGGAAAAGAATCAGTGGGGGCCAGTCGAGTGAGCCGGTCACGGCAGACCAGCCGATCAGCACCGGGAAGCAGCCGGCGATTCCGCCCCAGATGATGTTCTGCTCGGTACGGCGCTTGAGCACGAGCGTGTAGATGACGACGTAGAACAAGATCGCGGCAAGCGAGAGCGAGGCGGCGAGCCAGTTCGTGGTAACGCCCAACCAGACGATCGACACAATGCCGATTGCGTAGGCGAACACCAGTGCGGCGCGGTCGGAAATCTCGCCCGTGACCAGGGGACGATTCTGGGTGCGGTTCATCACCCGGTCGATGTCGCGATCGATGTACATATTGAACGCGCCCGCCGAGCCCGCCGACAGTGCGCCACCGACCAGCGTCGCGAGCACGAGCCAGATGCTCGGGAGCCCATTGGCCGCGAGAATCATGACAGGGGCGGTCGTCACGAGGAGAAGCTCGATGACTCGCGGCTTCGTCAAGGCGACGTACGCGGAAAGAGTGCGGCGGATGCTCCGCGGTCGCGTCGTAACGGCGTGATCGAGAGCGGTGTCCATGGCTCCTTCATTCGTGGCACGTAATTGGGCATAAGTCTACGGGAGCGAGCTTGAGAGGCAGCCCGGCGAAAGCCCTCCGGGGCATACGACGCTCTCTATACTGGCCAGGGTCGTCGATGCCCTGCACGCTTCCGATCGTGCAGGTGCGGATGCGGCCCGCATCCGTCTGAAGAAAGGGCAGTACCGACGCCATGACCGACTTGACCTGGGATGACCTCGACCGCCACGCTGTCGACACTGCACGGCTTCTCGCCGCCGACGCCGTCGAGAAGGTTGGCAACGGCCACCCCGGCACCGCCATGTCGTTGGCCCCCGTTGCGTACCTGTTGCACCAGAAGGTG
>JAYUKK010000063.1:0-4893 GCA_043764515.1 Microbacterium sp. | reverse complement strand
GCCAGAACAGCCCGGCGATCATGAGCATCGTCGCGGCCACGAGCAGCCCTGTGGCTGGAGAAGTCTCGATGTACCGCGTCACCGCGCTCGGCGGGCCGGGCGGCCCCGCGAGGGCGACGCGCAAAGCCCCGATGCCGATCCCCAGGCCCACAATCGCGAACCCGAGCCCGATGCCGGTGATCGTGATGCCTGCGTCGCTGCCGCGGGCCAGCCGTCGCACGCGAGTGCGGGTGAACGCGATCGCAGCCGCGACCACGGCGATGAAGCCGAGCGTGAAGGGCTCGAGCAGCGCGGCGACGATCGGCTGGCTCAGCAGGGTGATGCGCACGACGATCGAGATGATCACCGCCACGACGGCGGCGAGCATGACCCAACGAAACCGCTGATTGATCGACTGCCAGCGCAACGTCGACAGCAGCACGGCGGCCGCGGCAAACCACAGAACGGGCGCCACGTCGATGTACAACAGCAGCAACTCGCCGGGGCGAGCAAAAACCGTGTCGCCGACGCCGAGCTGAAACGCGAGTCCCATGATGGCGAGGGCCACCAGCGCGCTGAGCAGAAGCACGCGGGCGACCGACCCAGAACGGGTCGGCATTCCACCGACGGGGATGCTCGGCGGAGGGGCGTCGTCGCTCATGATCCTGATGCTAGGTCACGGCGGCGTCACCGCGAAGAAAGGCTGGCATCGAGCCCCCAAAGGACAAACGGCCCTGGTGCGGTGAAGATCACTCCGACAGTCTGAGGGTATGACTGTTCTCGAGAACTCCCGCTTGGCCATCATTGGCGCCGGAGCCGTCGGCTCCTCTCTCGCCTACGCCGCCTTGATCCGCGGTTCCGCCCGTGAAGTGGTGCTCTACGACATCAACGCTGCCCGCGTTGAGGCCGAGGTGCTCGACCTCGCCCACGGAACGCCGTTCACGGGGTCAAGTTCGATCATGGGCGGGGCCGATCTCGACGTCGTCGCTGGTGCCAACATCGTCGTGGTCACGGCCGGGGCCAAGCAACACCCGGGCCAGAGTCGCCTTGATCTCGCGGGCGTGAACGTCGGCATTCTCGAAGAGCTCATGCCCGAACTCATCGACCGCGCGCCTGATGCGGTGTATGTGCTGGTGACCAATCCGTGCGACGTGCTCGCCGTCGCGGCGCAACGCTTCAGCGGACTCCCTGCGGGTCGCGTGTTTTCCAGCGGCACGGTGCTGGATAGTTCTCGCCTGAAGTGGCGCTTGGCCGAACGGGTCGGGGTCACCGCGTCGAGCGTGCACGCCATGATCGTCGGCGAGCACGGCGACAGCGAGTTTCCGCTGTGGTCGCAGAGCCGCATTGGCCCGATTCCGATCCGCGACTGGGTCGACAACGACGGCGAGAACATCAGCGTCGAAGAGCTTGATCAAATTGCACTCGAGGTCAAGACGGCGGCCTATAAGGTCATCGCCGGCAAGGGAGCCACGAACTATGCCATTGGCCTGTCGGGTGCGCGCATCGTCGAAGCAGTCCTCAACGACGAAGGCGCCGTGCTTCCCGTGAGCTCGGTGCTCACCGATTACCGCGGCGTCAGCGGCGTGGCGCTTTCTGTCCCGAGCATCATCGGCGCTGGGGGAGTCACGCGTGTCATCGATGTGCCCTTCTCGGCCGACGAAGAGCGATTGCTGCACGCGTCGGCCGAGACCATTCGGGCCTCGCTCGCGGCCCTCGATTTGGCCTAGGGATGCTCGCGCCGAGATTGCTCCGGCGCAGCATCTCCGTCTCGACTCACGGGAGCTCGGCGGTCTCGTCGTCGCGCCCCCGAAGTCGCTCGATCTGCCGTCGATCGCGCTTGGTCGGGCGACCGGCACCGCGTTCGCGCAGCACCGTCGCGGGTCGCTCTTCTTTCGGCAGTGGTGGGGGAGTCTGATCGTCGAAGTTGAGGGCGGCGAGTGGGGCACTCGTTCGCTTCGAGATGAGACCGGTCACCACGACAATGCGTTCGCCTCCCGGCGTGAGCGCCCGAACCCGGTCGCCGATGCGCACCACCTGGGCGGGCTTGGCTGACGCGTCGTTCACCTTGATGTGGCCCGCTTTGCAGGCAGCAGTCGCTGCGGAGCGCGTGGAGTAGAGCCGAATCGCCCAAGCGTAGGCATCGACGCGCACACCCGATGGCGCAGAAGCGAAGGACATGTGCTCAGGGTACGAGGCAGATCCGATCTCAGGGAACGTGCGCCATAAGGCCGGGTAGCGTGTCGGCATGACGACTGCCCTCATCACCGGTGCGACCGCTGGCATCGGTGCCGAATTCGCTCGCCAGTTGGCCGCTCGCGGCGACGACCTTGTCATTGTCGCGCGTGATGCGGCGCGGCTCGCGGCAACCGCAGAAGCACTGCACCGTGAATTTGGAGTGCACGTGGAAGCGCTCCCCGCTGATCTCCTCGACCCCGTGGGCCTCGCGGCGGTCGATCGTCGTCTTGCTGACGATGGGCGGCCGATCGACCTGCTCGTCAATAACGCTGGCTACGGCATCCGCGGAGAGCTCGACGAAAACTCTTTCGACGACGAGAAGCGTCACCTCGACATCCACGTCACGGTCCCGCTGCAGTTCACGCAGACAGCACTGAAAGGCATGCTCGCCCGCGGCCACGGGCGCATTGTGCTGATCGCGAGTGTGGCGGCGTTCACCCCGCGTGGCACCTACTCGGCGGCCAAGGCGTGGGCGGTGATGTTCGCGCGCGGCCCCAACCTGGTCTACCGAACGCGGGGGGTCAGCGTGACAGCTGTCTGCCCCGGCTTCGTGCGAACAGAATTCCATGACCGAATGAAGGTCAGTACCGAGGGCATCCCCTCGTTTCTGTGGCTGCAGGCGCCGCAACTGGTTCGGCTCGCGCTGCGCGGCGTTGATCGCGGGCGCTCCGTGGTGATTCCGACGGTGCGGTACCGAGTTGTGGCGAGCCTGGCCCGCATGCTGCCCGACCTCGTCGGGGCTGCAGGGCAGTTTCGCTCGCGCGACTAGGGGCGAGCGCCTGCCAGCTCGGCCGGCATGTGGCCCTCGGTGGCGGCGAGGGAGGCTTTCCAATCGACGAGCCCTCGCACGAGTGCACTGGCATCGTCGGCAAGGGCCTGCATGGCGTCGGCGGGCACGAAGTAGTTAATCGCCACGAACCCGCGCACTCGCTCGTCGGGGTCGTTCGCGAGCCGACGCAGAATGTCGCACGGCACGTGCTCGTTCTTCGCGATGCACGCGCGAACTCCGGCGTCGGTATCCCGCGAGAGTGCGTCGTATACCTCGAGCGGGGCGTGGTACGACAAGGCGGCGCTTTCGCGAATCTTGGGATTCGCGTCAGCGGCCAGGCGACGGATGCGCGCCACTTTCGAGGCGGTTACCGCGGGGGAGAGAAACTGCGCGACCGGGTCATCCGAGGTCGTCATGGTCGGCGCCGAGTCGGAAAGTTGGCGACGTTGAGCAGGCGTATTGAAGCGGATGCACGACATGTGAGCGATGCTAGTCAGGCGGCCGAGGCATCCGCGGCAGCGGCACGGCGCTCTCGGGGAATCCACGGCACGAGCATCGAGGTGCGGCTCTGGTATTCGGCGTACTCGGGGTACTTGCCGAGCGTGATCTCTTCCGTGAAGCGCGTCGAGCCGATGAAGAGCGCCGTGAGAAGAATCGGCCCAATGAGAGTCCAATGCAGCGCGGCGCCGAGCGCGGCAGCTCCCATTCCGTACAGCACCCACCACTGGGCCTGCTCGAAGAAGAAGTTGGGGTGGCGGCTGAACCGCCACAGGCCCGTCGTCACGAACTGTTGCGCTGGCTGGTGGCCCGCGGCGATCGTGGCCTTCTTGCCTTGGTGAAAGGCCCACTGCTGCTGGTCGGCGACGAACTCACCGATGAGCAAGGCGAGGAAGAGGGCGGCAAGAGCAAGATCGATGGGGCCGACAGGCACCACCTGGTTCTCGTAGGCCACGAGGGCGGGCAGCGCGATCAGCAACAGCAGCGCGTTCTGGAAGATCACGATGAACAGCAGGTTGAACACCTGGAACTGCCCGGCTGTCATTCGCTCGCGCAAAATCGGCCAGCGGTAATCTTCCACCCCGCTGTAGCCACCCTTGCGGGCGAAGTTGAACGTCAGTCGAGCCCCCCACAGCGTGACGAGCACAGTCATGATGGTGAGGCGCAGGTCGGTGAACCCCGTTCCCGCCCAGAACACGGCCACATAGACCACCGGCACGATCGACCAAATGCGGTCGACCCACGAGTGATCACCGGTGAGCAGTGATGCGACCCAGGTGAACAGGCTGACCCCGGCCGCAATGCCGAGAACGATGACGACAGTGTCCATGGCGGAAATGGTAGCGCCGGATGCCCGCTCATGCGCACGGCCGCCTCAGTAGACTCGCCATCGTGTCGCCCTCGCAGAGCACTCCCGATCACGTGAGTCCGGTGGTCAGCGACCGCGTGCTCACGGTGCCGAACGCGCTGAGCGCCCTGCGCATCCTGCTCGTTCCCGTGTTCCTGGTTTTGGTGCTGGCCGGCCTTGATCTCGCGGCCCTCATCGTGATCATCGTGTCAAGCCTGAGCGACTTCCTCGACGGCATCATTGCTCGGCGATTCTCACAAGTCACCAAGCTCGGCCAAGTGCTCGATCCGGCGGCTGACCGACTTTTCATATTCGCCGCTGTCATCGCTCTCGCCGTGCGCGACGTCGTGCCGTGGTGGGTCGTCGTGGTCATTGTCGGCCGCGACATCTTCCTCGCTGCGCTCGGAATCGTGCTTGCCCGTCACGGTTATGGCCCGCTCCCTGTGCACCATCTCGGCAAGGCGGCGACCTTTGCGTTGTTCTATGCGCTTCCGATTCTTGTGCTTGGCCAGGCATTCCCTGCCGTCCAGGCCGTCAGCGATCCCATTGGCTGGGCCTTCACGCT
>JAYUKK010000062.1:0-4899 GCA_043764515.1 Microbacterium sp. | reverse complement strand
TCGGATCGACGACCATCGTCACGGGCTCGAAGGGCAGAATCGCGTGGGCCACGCTCGTCCACGCTGCGTAAGTGGCTTCGCGCGCCGCCGAGCTGTCGCCCATGACTTCTCCCTCGCGGGGAAACGCCATCCAGATGCGATCGTGCGGGGCTGTCTCTGCGGGCATACGCCAGGTCATGGATGCTCCTCACTTCACGTGCGCGCGGGCGTCGTTGCCCGGCGCAGGTCGGCCAGCAATTCTCACGCGAGCCTAGCCCCGGGCAGTCACCGTGCCGCAACCGAGGCCGAATAGAATTCGCGGGCCCGTCTTGAAAGGACACCCGTGCCTCGACCCACCCTGCCCGAGCGACTGCGCTATTGGTTTGACTCTGTCATGGCCAAAGGAACCGTGTCGCTCATGGGCCTTCTGGCACTGGCCAGCGGTGCGTTCATTCTCGCGGTGACGGGGGTAGTTGTCGCCTTCCAGCTTTATCCCACTCGGCTGCCGGACGGGTTCACGTCACTCGAGCCCGACGAGATCCTCTGGGGATCACTCGTCCGCGTGCTCAGCGCCGGCTCGTTTCGCGAAGACGAGGGATGGGGCTTTCGTGCCGCCATGCTCGTCGTCACGATCGCCGGCCTCATCGTCGTGGCGAGCCTCATCGGCATCGTGTCCAGCGCGTTCGACCGACGCTTACTCGAGCTGCGCAAGGGCCGATCTCGGGTGCTCGAGACCGGGCACACCGTCATTCTGGGCTGGAGCAGCAAGGTCATTCCGATCGTCGCCGAACTGCAGTTAGCGCAACGAGATGGCAGCCGGGCTCCCTTCGTGATCATGAGCCCGCGAGACAAGGTCGAGGTCGAAGATGAGCTTCGGGCGCGGGTGAGCCGCGACCGGGGCTCTCGTGTCATCGTGCGCAGCGGCGACCCCATGGAACCGTCCGATCTCGCCATGGCAAGCCCAGCAGCAGCGCGCTCGATCATTGTGATTTCGCCCGATGCTGCGGCCGAGCCCGACTTCGAGGTCATCAAGACCGTCTTGGCTCTCACGCGAGTGGTGAGCAATGTGCCCATCATCGGCGAGCTGCGATCGGCCGTGAATCTTGAGGCAGCACAGCTGGCGGGGTCTGACGCCGTGCGGTGGATCATGGGTGACGAGCTCATCGGCCGCCTGACTCTGCACAGTGTCCGCCATGACGGCATCAGTGTCGTCTCGCGCGACCTGCTCGACTTCGAGGGTGACGAGTTCTACGTCGCTGCGCGGCCCGAGCTCGCCGACGTTGCCTACGCCGAAGCACAGCGCCGCTTTGAGGCAGCGACGCTCGTCGGGATTGTTCGAGACGCGCACGTTCACTTGAACCCCGTGGGCAGCCTGCGACTCAACCGTGACGATGAACTCGTGCTCATCGCGCCGAACGAACGCTCGATCGGACCGAGCGCGACGCACGCATTCGATGGCGACCGAATCGATGTCGGTGACGTGCGTCGAGAAGCGCCGGGGCGCACGCTCGTCCTGGGCCAGCACTCGGGTATGCGCTCGCTCGTCACCTCGCTGCACTCGTACTTTCCGCCGGGCTCGACCGCGCACGTGGTGAGTAGCGAGCCATTCGAGTCGAGCGAACCGATTGAGCACGTCACCTGGCAGCACGCCGACACGACGAATCGCGCGGTGCTCGACTCTCTCGATGTGCCGTCGTACGACCACGTTGTGGTCGTGCCCTACAAAGACACCCTGTCGACCCACAGTGCCGATGCCCGCACCCTCGTCACGCTGTTGCACCTTCGGGACATTCGACGGATGACCGGCGCACGCTTCGCGGTGGTCACCGAGATGCTCGACGACCGCAACGGCGAGATCGCTGACGCCGATTCAGCCGATGACGTCATCGTGAGCGATTTGCTCGTCAGCCGCCTTCTTGCCCAGGTGTCGCGCACGCCGCGCCTTGTTGACGTCTTTGACCAGTTGTTCGGGCACGTCGGCAGCGAGACGCACGTGAGACCGGTGGAGCAGTACATCACCGGCAGCGGCCCCGTGTCGGTATCGACTCTCATCGAAGCGGCGTCTCGCCGCGGGGAGACCTTTATTGGCTATCGCATCGCGGCCCGGAGCACCCAGCACCCCGATTTTGGCGTGGTGATCAACCCGCTCACCTCACGCTCGGTGACCTTTGAGGAGGGTGACCGACTCATCGTGCTCGCCGACCGCTAGAGCGGTCGACAAGCACGCCAGGCTCGTCGACGTGCTCAGCGCACCGAGCGAATGGGCAACACGGCGAGCGCACCGAGGACGCTGAGCGCGATCGCCGCCGGAAACAGCCCGGCGAACCCAAAGGCGAGCACCACCACGCCGGCAATCGCCGGAGCGATCGTCTGCGGCAGCGTGGCCGCGATGTTGATGACGCCCAGGTCTTTCGCGTGCGCGTGCGAGTCGGGCAACACTTGCGAGACCAGGGCGGTGTCGACCGCCTGAAAGGCACCAAACCCGAGCCCCGCGAGCAGGGCGAAGACAATCATGCCCTCGAACGTCGGCCACACCCACGGCACCACTTGCGCCAGGCCGACGATGAGCGATGACGCAATAACGAAGGGTTTGCGACGACCGACGCGGTCGCTCCACGGGCCCGACACAGCGACCGCGAGCACGAGCGTCGGCAGAGCCGCGGCCGACACGAGCGGGAGCAACGCCACAGCCTCGTCCCCGAGCCCGATGTAGTCCTGGAGCAAATACAACTGGTACGCCACCACGAGGAAGTAGCCGGTGTAGAGCAACAGCCGGCCCGTGAAGGCCCAGAAGAAGTCGGGATGCGCGACCGGGTTGACCCAGAACGTGCGCGCCGCATCCACCAGCCGGAAAGTCGGCCGCGGCTCGCCCCGGTTGTCGCGGGGTTTCGTGAAGACGGCGAAGAGCGTCAGCAATACGAGCGAGGTGCCCGCGAGTACGAGATACGCCCCGGGGATATTCGCCGCGAGCAGTGAGGCGAGAATGACGCCGCCGAGCGAACCCACCATCGTCATGGCGCCGATCATGGCCGCGAACGTGCCGCGCACCGATTCGGGAACCCGGTCGGGCAGCATCGCCGAGAACGGCCCCTGAACGACGTTGAACGACACCTGCACGAGCACCCAGCACAGCGCGACCATGAGAATGCTGCTCGAGAAGCCGAGGGCCACGAGCGCGGCACCGCCGAACAGGGCGCCGCCCACGATGTACGGCGCGCGGCTGCCGAAGCGCGAGCGCGTGCGGTCGCTGATGGTGCCCGCAACGGGCTGCATGATCATCGCGGCGAGAGCACCAATGGTCGTCACAATCGCGAGGTTTGCCACCTTGTTCGCGGGGTCGAGTTGCTCAACCTGCAGGGGCAGCAGCACGGTCGGAATAGCGCCCCACAAAAGAAAGATGCCGAGCGTGCCGGGCATGAACCACAACAGCAGGCTGCGCAAGGGGCCCTGGATGCGCACGCGCTCGGCGGGCTCGCTCTCGGCGGGTTCGGTCTCGCTGGCGGCCGGCTGGCTCGGGGTGGTCGTCATGGGGCTCCTCCCGCGGCGCTCCATTGCGCCAGGTTCAGCGTACGACGGGTGCGGTGTTCGGGGGCGACAACATAGTCTCGAGATCGTGACGACCCGCATCGACGCGACCACGCTGAGCACCGACGAGCAACTCTCGCTGCTGTCAGGAGCAGATTTCTGGCGCACACGCGCGCTGCCCGAGCACGGCATCCCGAGCGCGATGATGGCCGACGGGCCGCACGGCCTACGCGCGCAGCTCGAGACGACCGACCACTTGGGGCTCGCGAGCAGTGTGGCGGCCACGTGTTTTCCGCCGGCGGCAACGCTCGCGTGCAGTTGGGACGAGCAGCTCGTGCACGAGGTGGGCGAAGCCGTGGGCCGCGAGGCGCGTGCGGTCGGCGTCGACGTCGTGCTCGGGCCCGGCATGAACATCAAGCGGCACCCGCTGTGCGGCCGCAACTTTGAGTACTACAGCGAAGACCCGCTGCTGAGCGGGCTGTTGGCGGCGAGCGCCGTGCGGGGCATCCAGAGCGCGGGCGTCGGGGCGTGTGTGAAGCACTTTGCCGTCAACAATCAAGAGCACCGGCGCTTCGTGATCGACGCCATCGTCGACGAGCGCACGCTGCACGAGCTCTACTTGCGCGGCTTCGAGATCGCGGTGCGCGCGAGTGCCCCGCAGATGGTCATGGCCGCCTACAACCGCATCAATGGCGACCACGCGACCGATGCGCGCTGGCTGCTGACCGACACGTTGCGCGGGCGCTGGGGCTTCGAGGGTGTCGTCGTGAGCGACTGGGGCGCCACGGCCGACCGGTCGGCGAGTGTGACCGCGGGCATGGACCTCGAGATGCCCGGCGGAGCGCGCACCGAGCCGGCCATGCGCGCGGCGATCGCTGCGGGCACGCTCGACCCCGCGCACGTCGCCCTCTCGGCCCAGCGCGTCATCGACCTCGCGGTGCGGGCGCAGGATGCTCGTGCCGACGCCACCCCGACGATGGCCGAGTTGCTCGACCCGCACGACGCGCTCGCCCGCCGCGCGGCCGCCGCGAGTTCGGTCGTGCTCACGAATGACGGGATTCTGCCTCTCGCGCCCGGCACCCGCGTCGCCCTCATCGGCGCCTTCGCCGAGCACCCGCGCTACCAGGGCAGCGGCAGTTCGCTCGTGACGCCGACGCGCGTGACGACCGCGCGCGCGGCCCTCGAGGCCGCGGGGCTCACGGTGAGGTACGCCGCCGGGTACGAGCCCGTACGATCGCGACCCGACGCCGCGCTGGTCGCCGAAGCTGCGGCTGTCGCCGCGAGCGCCGACGTGGCGATCGTCATGGTCGGGTTGCCCGGCATCGCCGAGAGCGAGGGCTTTGACCGCGAGACGCTCGCACTGCCCGCACAGCACGATGCGCTCGTTGCGGCGGT
>JAYUKK010000061.1:0-4923 GCA_043764515.1 Microbacterium sp. | reverse complement strand
CGGGCCGTGCGGGCGAACGACCGTGTCGTCGATCAGATCCCTCGGGTCGTCCATCGGCTAGCCGCCGATGTACGACATCACATGCTTGAGGCGCGTGTAGTCCTCGAAGCCGTAGTGCGAGAGGTCTTTGCCGTAGCCCGAGTGCTTGAAGCCACCGTGGGGCATGTCAGAGACGAAGGGAATGTGCGTGTTGATCCACACGCAGCCGAAGTCGAGGTCGCGCGCGAAACGCATGGCCCGGGTGTGGTCGCTGGTCCACACCGACGACGCGAGGGCGTACCGCACACCGTTGGCGAGAGCTAGCGCTTCGTCGTCGGTGCGGAACGTTTGCACCGTGAGCAGGGGCCCGAAGATCTCTTCTTGCACCGCTTCGTCGTCTTGCCGCATACCGGTGACGATCGTCGCGGGCCAGAAGTAGCCGCGATCACCCTGGCGTGATCCGCCCGCGACGATCTGGGCGTGCGCGGGAAGCCTGTCGACGATGCCCGCGATGCGGTTGAGTTGAGCCGCATTGTTGACGGGCCCGTAGAACACGCCGTCGTCGTGGGGCCCGCCGGTCACGGCGTGCGTTGCTGCCCGTGCCACCAGCGCAGCGACCACCTCGTCGTGAATCGACTCGTGAACGATCACGCGCGTGGCCGCCGTGCAATCTTGCCCGGCATTGAAGTACGCCGCGAGCACGAGTCCATCGGCCACCTTCTGTGGGTCAGCGTCGGCGAATACCACCGCGGGCGCCTTGCCGCCGAGCTCGAGGTGCACGCGCTTGAGGTCGGTCGCCGCGGCCTTCGCAACCTCCATGCCAGCCCGCACCGAGCCGGTGATCGCGACCATCTGGGGCGTCGGATGCTGGAGCAGCGCCGCGCCCGTCGTGCGGTCACCCATCACCACGTTGAGCACGCCCGCGGGTAGAACGCCGGCGGCAAGCTCGGCGAACCGCACGGTCGAGAGTGGAGTCGTGTCTGACGGCTTGAGCACAACCGTGTTGCCCGCCGCAATCGCCGGAGCGACCTTCCAGACGGCCATGTTGAGCGGGTAATTCCAGGGAGTGACCTGGCCAATCACGCCAATGGGCTCGCGGCGTACGTAAGAGGTGTGGTCCGCGAGGTACTCGCCCGCTGAACGGCCATCAAGGTCGCGAGCTGCGCCACCGAAGAAGCGCAACTGATCGACCGACTGGTCGATCTCGTCGGCAACCAGGCTCGCACGGGGCTTGCCGGTGTCGAGCGACTCAAGGTCGGCAAGCTCTTCGGCGTGCTCGGCCATGACGTCTGCTAGCCGGAAGAGCGCGAGTTGCCTTTCGGCCGGAGTCGTGCGACCCCAGTGGGCGAAGGCCGTATCAGCCGCTCGGTATGCCGCGTCGATTTCGGCCGGTGTGCTGACAGGGGCGTGCCCGTACACCTCTTCCGTTGCCGGATTGATGAGATCGATGTGGGTTTCGGCAGTGCTGGCGACCGATTCGCCGCCGATCACGTTGTTCACGATGCGCGCGCTCATGGCGCCACTGTAGCGCGGCATCGGCGTCGCATCCAGACCCCTCGCGACGGAATCCGTCGCCCAAATGGCCATTTGACTGCGGATTCACTTGTATTCCCCGCTCGTCACTGTCAGAATCAGCCCATGGCCTCCCGCAACAAGCCGATTAACCTCGACGACGTGTCGAAGGCCATCGTCGAGCAACTACAGATTGATGGCCGTCGTTCGTATGCCGAGATCGGCAAGGCCGTGGGCCTCAGTGAGGCCGCCGTTCGGCAGCGGGTGCAAAAACTGACGGAAGCGGGCGTCATGCAGGTCGTCGCCGTCACTGACCCGATGCAGCTGGGCTTCTACCGGCAGGCCATGATCGGCATCCGCGTGGTGGGCGACACGACGCACGTCGCCGACGAGCTCAGCAGCATGCGTGCCGTCGACTACGTCGTACTCACGGCGGGCAGCTTCGACATTCTCGCGGAGGTCGTCTGCGAAGACGACGACGACCTCATCGACCTCCTCAACAGTCGCATCCGTGCGATCGAGGGCGTGCAGTCGACCGAGACCTTCGTCTATCTGAGACTGCAGAAGCAGTTCTACAACTGGGGGACACGATGACAATCTTCCGCACGAAAAACGCCAAGAAAGAGCACACCATGACCATCGAAGCCGTTCGCGCCCCCGAAGGCGTCGCGCTCGACGCGGCAACCGAAGCCGACCTCCAGCAGAAGGCAAAAGACCACCTGTGGATGCACTTCGCGCGTCAATCGGGCATGGAGGCTGGTAACGGCGTGCCCATCATTGTGCGCGGCGAGGGCCACCACATTTACGACTCGCAGGGCAACAAGTACATCGACGGTCTCTCGGGTCTCTTCGTTGTGCAGGTGGGCCACGGCAATGCCCGGCTCGCCGAGGCGGCGCGCAAGCAGGCCGAAGAGCTCGCGTTCTTCCCGCTCTGGTCATACGCGCACCCCACGGCCATCGAGCTGGCCGACCGCCTGGCCGACTACGCCCCTGGCGACCTCAACCGCGTGTTCTTCACGACGGGCGGCGGCGAGGCCGTTGAGTCTGCCTGGAAGCTCGCCAAGCAGTACTTCAAGCTCACCGGCAAGCCCATGAAGCACAAGGTCATCTCGCGCGCGATCGCCTACCACGGCACCCCCCAGGGCGCCTTGGCCATCACGGGCATCCCGGGCATGAAGGAGATGTTCGAGCCCCTGACGCCCGGCGGATTCCGCGTACCGAACACCAACTACTACCGCGCCGAAGAAATGGGCTTCCACGGCTCTCTCGAAGAGTTCGGCCAGTGGGCGGCAAACCGCATCGAAGAGGCGATTCTCTTCGAGGGCCCCGACACCGTCGCCGCCGTGTTCCTCGAGCCCGTGCAGAACTCGGGTGGCTGCTTCCCGCCGCCCCCCGGCTACTTCACGCGCGTGCGCGAGATCTGCGACAAGTACGACGTGCTGCTCGTGAGCGACGAGGTCATTTGCGCCTACGGACGCATCGGCGAAATGTTCGCCTGCACCGCGCTCGGCTACGTGCCCGACATCATCACGAGCGCCAAAGGCCTCACGAGTGGGTACTCGCCGCTCGGCGCCATGATCGTGAGTGACCGGTTGTACGAGCCCTTCAAGCACGGCAACACCGCGTTCTACCACGGGTACACCTTTGCCGGGCATCCGGTGTCGGCCGCTGTCGCACTCGAGAACCTCAACATCATGGAAGAAGAGGGAATCCTCGCCCACGTGCGCGAGAATTCGCCGAAGTTCCGTGCCGCACTCGAGCGCCTGAAAGACCTCCCGATTGTCGGCGACGTGCGCGGCGAGGGCTACTTCTTCGGTATCGAGCTCGTCAAGAACAAAGAGACGAAAGAGACATTCAACGAGGCAGAGTCCGAGCGCCTGCTGCGCGGCTTCCTCTCAAAGGCACTCTTCGATGCCGGGCTTTACTGCCGCGCAGACGACCGAGGCGACCCCGTTATTCAGCTCGCTCCCCCGCTGACGATCGGGCCCGCCGAGTTCGACGAGATTGAGGCGATTCTGCGCCGCGTGCTGACCGAGGCAGGAAATCTGCTCTGAGCATGAACGCAGAAGTCCACAGGGGCGATGACTACCGTGACCTCAGCTTTTGGCACGCGACGGTTGCTGATGACCTGACGCCCCGCGCCGCACTCGATGGCGACCTCGACACCGATGTCGCCATCGTGGGCGCGGGTCTCACGGGTTTGTGGACGGCACACGAGTTGCTCAAGCGCGAACCACACCTTCGCGTCACCCTTCTCGAGAAGAACATCGCCGGCTTTGGCGCCTCGGGCCGCAACGGTGGATGGTGCAGCGCGTTGTTCCCGGCGTCAACGAGCTCTCTGGAGAAGCAGCATGGGCGCGACGCCGCCCTCGCCATGCGCCGAGCCATGGTCGATACCGTGACCGAAGTGGGCGCGGCGGCTGCGGCCGCCGGAATCGAGTGCGACTACGTACGCGGCGGCACGGTCGTCTTCGCGCGCAGCGAGACACAGTGGCGAGCCGCGCAGCACGAGGTCGATGACGCGCGCGGCTACGGTGTCGACGCCCTCGAACTCTGGGGCGCGGATCGCGTGCAGGCGCAGGATGCTCGGGGCGCCGTCTACGACCCGGCCTGCGCTCGCGTGCACCCCGCCGCGCTTGTGCGCGGGCTCGCGCGCGTCGTCGAGCAACAGGGTGCGGTCATCCACGAACACACGACCGTCGAGAGTTGGCAGCCAGGAGTCGTACACACAAACCGCGGAACCGTACGCGCGCGCCACATCATCGCGGCACTGGAGGGCTATGGCGCCACCGTCGCCCAAACCAAGCGGCGCGTGCTTCCGCTGTATTCGCTGATGGTCGCGACGCAGCCCCTCGATGACGCGGTCTGGGACGCCATGGGCATTGCGCATGGGCAGACATTCGCCGACGGCCGCCACCTCGTGATTTACGGTCAACGCACGGCCGATAACCGCATCGCATTCGGTGGGCGCGGGGCGCGGTATCACTGGGGAAGCGCCATTCGTAGCGAGTACGACCGTGTCGAGCGTGTCTTCGAGCACCTCGTCGAGACCCTCAACGACCTCTTTCCGCAACTGCCCGAACTGGAGATTGCACACGCCTGGGGCGGACCGCTCGGTGTGCCGCGCGATTGGCACGCAAGCGTCGAATACGACCCGACCACAGGGCTCGGATCGGCCGGAGGGTACGTGGGCGACGGCCTCTCCACGACCAATCTGGCCGGTCGCACGCTCGCCGACCTGGTGACAAGCCGCGACACCGAGTTGACGCGGCTGCCGTGGGTCGGGCACCGTTCCCCCTCGTGGGAACGCGAGCCGCTGCGATTCATGGGCGCCAATGCGGGCCTCGTCGCCATGACCGCCGCCGACGCAGAAGAACGCCTGACCGGCCGCCCATCGCTCATCGCTCGGGCCATGAGCGGACTCATCGGGCA
>JAYUKK010000060.1:0-18328 GCA_043764515.1 Microbacterium sp. | reverse complement strand
GGCGCACGATCTACCAGAACATTCGCAAGGGCGTGCTCAGTTGCCTCACCTCGAACATCGCCGAGCTCGTCGTCAACTCGGTCAGCCTCGCCCTCGCCTCGTTGCTCGGGGTGCCGCTCGCCCTCAACGTGCTGCAGATTCTCGCCATCGACCTACTCGGCGAGATCTTCCCCATCGCCGCGCTCGGGCTCGACCCCGAAGAGGGCGAGACGATGAAGGAGAAGCCCCGCGACCCCGCGGCGCGCATCCTGAACCGTCGCTCACTGCTCGACATCATCGTGGCGGGCGCGCTCATGGGCGGCTTCGCGATGACGAACTACCTGTTCTTCTACGCGCGCAACGGCGTCGACGCCACCGACTCGTCCCTGTCGCCCGACCTCATCGCGCGCGCCATGGCGATCACCTACGCCACGATCATGATCTGCCAGCTGGTCAGCATCATCCAGCGCCGCAGCGTGCACGGGTTCTTCACGCGGTACCAGTTCACCAACCGCATCTTCTGGGTGTCGATCGCGGCCGCCATCGGCATCATCATGACCGTCATCTACGCGCCCATCATCAGCACGTTCTTCGGCACCGGGCCGCTCGACCTCACCGACTGGGCGTGTGTCGTCGCGGCAGCGGCCGCGTTCCTCGCGTTGCGTGAAGGTGGGCGGATGCTGCGCCAGCGCCGCGCCTGAGCGCGGGTCACCCGGGTGATCAGCTGTCGGTTCGGCTCTCGGCTGCCCGCCGCTCAAGGTGCCGGCGCTCTGCCTCGTTGCTGGTCAACTGCTGCGCGCGCTCGAAGCTCGCCGCCGCGGGGCGGCCCGCCCGCGCGAGAAGCTCGCCGCGCGTCGAGTGAAACAAGTGGTAGTCGTCGAGGCCGGTCAGGCGATCGAGCACGGCGAGGCCGGCCAGCGGCCCGTCGGCCATCGCGATCGCCACGGCCCGGTTGAGCTCGACGACGGGGTTGGGCGCCATGCGCCCGAGTTGCGCGTACAGCTCGGCGATCGACGACCAGTCAGTGTCGGCGGCCGTGCGCGCGTTAGCGTGATGCCCCGCGATGATCGCTTGCACTTGGTAGGGGCCGGGCGCCATGCGCGTCATGGCGCTGTGCAGTCGGGCGTTGGCTTCGGTGATGACGTCGAGGTTCCAGCCGGTGCGGTCTTGGTGCTCGAGCAGCACGAGCTCGCCGAGCCCGTCGACCCGCGTGCTCGAGCGGGCGTGGTGATAAAGCTCGAGGGCGAGCAGCCCCTCGGCTTCGGCGCTCGCAGGCAACTCGTCGACCACCTGGCGCGTCAGCCGAATGGCCTCAGCAATGAGGTCGACCCGCGTCACGTGCGCGGCGCCGCGCGACAGATATCCCTCGTTGAAGATCAGGTAGAGCACCCGCAGCAGCGCGTCGACGCGCTCGTCGAGATTCGCCGGAATCGAGAGCGGCATGCCCGCCTCACGAATCTTGCGCTTGGCCCGCACGATGCGCTGCGTGAGCGTGGCCTCGGGCAGCAGGTAGGCGGCCGCGACTTCCGCGGCGGTCAATCCGCCCGCCAGCCGCAGGGTCAGTGCCACCTGCGTATCACGGTCGAGAGCCGGATGGCAGCAGAGCAGAAGAAGTCGAAGGCGTTCGTCTCCGAGAGAAGAAGCATCCATGATCAGGTCGTCCTCCTCTTCTGCGTCAGCGGTCGTGTGGTGGGCGGTCAATTCGGGCGCGGCCTCGTGCAGGCGGCGACGGGATGTTCGGTCTCGCCGCAACTGGTCGATCAGCGTGTTGCGGGCCACGGTGTAGAGCCACGCGGCGGGGCTCTCGGGAATGCCCGACTGCCACGCGGTCAGGGCGGTGATGAGGGCATCCTGAACCGCATCGTCGGCGGCATCGAGGTCGTTAAAGCGACGCGTGAGGAGAGCGAGCACTCGCCCGCTCTCCTCACGCGCTAGCCGGGTGACGGCGTCGGCGATCTCCGCCGAGGGTGTCACGCTGTCGACAGTCAGCGCCGGTCAGCCCGCGTCGGGCCGGAACGCGACGGGGCGAATCTCGAGCGAGCCGGAATCCATCGGCAGCTTGCTCGCGAGGGCGATGGCCTCGTCGAGGTTCTCGGCCGAGATCAGGTAGTAGCCGCCGAACTGCTCCTTCGTCTCGGCGAATGGGCCGTCGACGAGCTCGGGGGCCTGCCCCGGCGTGTGGCGCAACGTCGTGGCGGTGATCGTGGGGGCGAGGTTGGCGCCGCTGACCCAGTGACCGCCCTCGATGAGCATCTGGTTGTAGGCCATCCAGCTGCCCATGAACTCGTCGAAGCCAGGGTCGCCGGGGGCGAGGCGCGGGCTGGACTCGTCGCCGTGGATGAGGATCATGAATTCCATTGTCGTTTCTCTCTTTCGGGGTAGTGAGGGTTAGTTGCCGACGAGACCGATGACGAGTGCCATCGTGAGGAATACAGCGAGGTCGTGCCCGGTGTTGAGCAGGAATAGCTTCACAGAGCGCGACTCGAAGGTGGTAGTAATCAGTGCGCGACCCGCCGAGAATGCGAGCCACACGAAGACCGCCGAGGTAAGCGCTGCTTCGAGCAGGCTGTTCTGGTTGGCCAGCTGGGCCGACGTCGAGACGTAGGCGAGAACGAAAGCGCCGATGAGGTTCACCGCGAAGGCGATGGGGTACTGCACGGCGTCTTTCGCTTTCGGCCGCTCGTCGAGCTGCGCCAAGCGCGTCCACGGCTTGCTGAAGATGAGGCCGAACCACAGCCAGCCGACCACCATGGCGGCAACAGCGGCTCCGAGAACGGCGAACAGGTTAATGTCGAAGGGCATGATCGTCACTTTCTGAGGCCAGCTACTTGCTTGCTCTCACTCAGATGACGAACGGCTCAGGGTGAATCGACAACCTGAGGAAAATCTTTTTTCGTGCCGATCGGTCGGGCCGGAACCGTCGGGCGGCCCCTAACAGCTCGTGAGCGTCAAGACACCGTTGCTCAGCACTCCGGTGCCCCCGAGGAGAACGACGTTGGATGCTCCCAAACGGTCGATCTCCGCGAGAACTGCAGGCGGCACGCAGCCTGGGGGCACCAAGTACAGCGGGCCGCCAACGTTGCCCGCGAGAGCAGCGCCGGCGAGGGCGTCTGCGTAGCCAAGGCCCGTCGCTAGGTAGGCGATGAGGGCTTCGTCGAACGAGGCAGCGTTGATCGCGACAGAGGTCGCATATCGGTCGGCTCCCGCGAGGCGGACGACGTTCGGGGCCCCCACGATCGACGCCAGCGCGTTCGCGACAGCGGGACTGACAACACCTGTGCCGCCCGCGATAAAGACCTTCTCGACCCCGAGCGAGGTAAGGAGGGTCTCGGTCGCGGCATCGATGCCGGTGCCGCTGCCGTTGACCAAGATCACCGGCGCCCCTGCCACGCCTGCGGCAGCTGACGCGGAAAGCGCGTCGGGGAAGTTCATGCCTGTCGCAATGAACGCCGTCGTCGTCACGCCCGCCGGAAACGCTCGCGCAGCGATCTTTCGAGACGTGTCGTACCGATCAGATCCAGCATCGCGAACAACATCCGCGCCGGGCAACAGCACCTCTACTTGCGCTTCGACTGCGGGGGAAACGACGCCGGAGCCTCCCGCGATAACGACCCGCGAGGGGTCGAGTCGAACGAGTTCGTCTTGCACCACTTGCGGAAGCCCGCTCGGGGGGGTCAACAACAGCGGCCCGCCTTGCAAGGCGGCAGCAGAGGCCGCCGACAACGCGTCGGGGAAGTTGGTTCCGGTGGCAAGGTAGACAACCGGCACTCCCGCATCGAACTCTTGAGAGATCGCCACCGCGGTCGCGTAGCGGTCAGCGCCCGCCAACCGCGACACCACGAGCGATGTCTCGTACACGGAGACTTGGATACGTTCACTGCCACCGTCTGCTCGGGTCCACACGACAGCGGTGGTGCGACCATCGGCGGCGACCTGAGGACCGTAGGCGTTGTCGCCCGCTTCAGAGAGAGTGGCCGGGGTGCTCCAAGTACCTCCGTCATCGATCGACGAGGAGGCCTTGACGCGGTAGACGGCATCCTCGACTTGTGACCAGGTCACCGTGATCGATTGGCCGTTGCTGGCAACCTGGGGGACGACCGACAGCTGAACACCGGCAGAGATGGTCTGAGGGGTGCTCCAGGTGAGCCCGCCATCCGTCGTTGACGCGACCTGCACGCGATTCGCGCCGCCGCCCAGCGGTCGAAGCCACGAGACGGTCGTTGCCCCAAACTCGGCAGCGACGTCTGGTGACTCTGCGTCTTCACCACCTCCCGACAGGTAGACAGGGGTGCTCCAGGTCAGTCCGCCATCGGCAGAGGAGGAGCTCTTGACGCGGTTGTTGGAGCCGTCAAATGCGACCCAGGTCGCGGTGACCGTCGTGCCGTCGGTGGCCAACTGCGGGTTGAAGGAGGTGTCGACAGACTGCCCGTCGGAAACGAAAATGTCACCCGTCCACGTAGCGCCGCCATCCGCGGACGACGCGCCGAGCAGAGCTCCGCCGAAACGCCAGAGTGCCGTGATGGTCGTGCCGTTCGTCACCACCTGGGGGAAGAATGCGTCTTGCCCGATGCCCGGGAGGCTCACTGCCGAACTCCAGGTGACCCCGCCATCGGTCGACGACGACGCCTGGGTGCGGTTGTAGCTGTTGTCGAACCACACCCACACGGCCGTGATCCTGGCGCCGTCGGTGACCACTTGCGGGTATCCCGCGCTCCCACCGCCCGCAGGCGAGAGTTCTTGGGGGGCGCTCCAGGTCGCGCCGGCATCCGCCGACGACGACACTTCGATGATCGTCTTGACGCCGTTCCACCTCTGCCACACGGCGGTGATGGAGGCGCCATCCGTCGTCACCTGTGGGTTGGCCGCCGAAAACAGAGGCGCAGAAAGAGTGACCGGGCTACCCCACGTCGCACCGCCATCAGAAGAGCTGGCGGTCTGAATTCGGTCGGCGGGGCCATCGAAAGAGTTGTCGTTTCGCACCCACACGGCGGTCGTCGTCGTGCCATCTGTCGTGACTTGCTGGCCAAAGCCGTTTTGGCCGCTCTGAGAGAGGTAGGCGGGCACGCTCCACTCATCGGCCGCGAAGGCGACAGGAGCCGTTCCCCCGAGAGTGAGCAGAGCCGCCAGGCTCAGGGCGGCGATTGATGACGCAAGCGTACGGCGCATGGCAGACGGCCTTCACGATGGAGGGGCGGGCGTAGGCGATCAGGCTATGGCACTTGCTCAGCCGTGGCTATGGCAATGTCGAAGAGTTCTCGGTGGTCGATTGCGAGCCAGCGAGTGAGCACGTCACGCAGCGCCGGTTGCTTCGCGCGGATGTCGTCGGCGTCGGCGAAGGTGATGAGCCCCCGAATGTCGGATGCCCACTCAACGATGCCCGCATCCTCGAGCAGCACCGGCACACCCTTCTTGTCCTCCGGCCGCGTCGCACCCATGTGCAGCACGAGCTTCACGAGCCCCTGCTTGTTGCGCAGGTTCATCGTGATGCGGTCCTCGCCGTCGAACACGTAGCTCGGGGCGTTCCACTTGATGTGCTCGGTGAGGTCGGCGTCGAGCGAGCCGATGAGGTCGCGCAGCAGCTGCACCTGCTCGCGCGTGTGGTCGTCGAGGGCGCTGACGAGGTCGGCGACAGACGGCTGCGCGCGAGGGGCCATGGGTTCAGCGTAGAGCGACGCAATGTCGTCAGCGCGGGCGACCTGACTGCTCTGTGTAGACTCGTGTGTAAGGAGGCGGAAATGGCGACGAATCTGGCACTTGATCCGGCACTTCTCGACCGCGCCCTCGCGGTAAGCGGGCAAGCAACGAAGAAGGCGGCGGTGACCCTTGCACTGCAGGAGTTCATCGCGCGGCGTGAACAGCTCGGCCTGCTCGACCTAGTCGGCACCCTGGAGTGGGACGACTCGTTCGACTACAAAGCGCAACGCTCGCGGGCATGACGGTTCTCGTCGACACGAGCGTCTGGTCGCTCGCACTTCGTCGTGACGCTCCGCCCAACAACCCCGCGGTTACAGGGCTGACGACGGCACTCGAGTCAGACCTTGTGGTGACGACGGGCCTGATCATTCAGGAGCTTCTTCAAGGGTTTCTGCCAGAGCGTACTCAGGCCGAGATCCGCGCATGCTTCGGCGTTCTCCCTACAGTGCAACCGACGCGCGACGACCACATCGCGGCAGCCGACCTGCGCAATGCGTGTCGAAGCGCCGGAGTGCAACTCGGCACCATCGACGCCCTGATCGCACAAATGTGCATCACCCACGACCTCGAGTTGCTCAGCACCGATCACGACTTCGTGCACGCCGCCCGCCACTGCGATCTTCGGCTGTGGGGCGCTAGCGGCTCGTAGGCGGGGCAGCGTCACGCGCGGTCGCGTCGAGCCGCTCGAGCTTGCGGATGAGCCGGTGCACGATGAGGAGCGGGATGATGCCGATGATTCCGAACGACATGTCGATGAGCATCCACCCCAGAGGAATGCCGCGCACGCTGCCCACGATGAGGGCCAACGGAATGACGGCGACGCAGCAGATCATGCCCCACTGGATGATCCAGATGTTGCGCACGGGGTCGCGCAGTGGCCCGACGAACGCGATCGCGATCACGAGGTGCGCGAACGCGAGCCAGTCGGTGCCGTAAGCCAGGAAGGGGTAGTCGTCGTTGGTGGCAATGAGCGCGTCGCGGATGCGGTCGATCCACGCCATGAACTCGGGGGCGAGCTCCGGGATGGGCGTTGCCCGCAGCAGATCGGAGCCCCAGCGCAACTCGGTCTCGAGCGGAAACGCCGTGATGCCGCTGACCACGAGCGCCACGATAAAGAAGATCAGCCAGGCGCGGATCCACCGCAGGGTCGTGGTGCGCTCGTCGCGAGGGGTCATGGTTGTCATTTTTCGCTCTCTCGTTAGGGCGAGTCGAAGCCACCTTTCCCAGGATGCGCCACGTGGCGACAGCCCAGTGAGGCGTTAACTCGAAGCAGGAAGACCTCGGAGAATTTCAGGGGTAAGCATCTTCCCTGTCGAGACGTCGTACAACACGACGTCAACCACGTTTCCGCCATTGAAGGAGAGCCGCAAGCAAGGCAGATCAATGACGTCGCCGCGATAAACCATCTCCGTCGTGAACCCCGCCAAGTTGAATCCGACGACAAGCTCAGCGAGTACCTGTCGATCACCTGCGGCACGAAAGACAACTCGGTCGACCGCAACCGTTGCGATGACTACGTCCGCCTTCAACGGCAGACCCAGCACGCCACTCGAAGCGCGAATCGCGCGAGCTTCTGCGCGCTCCAGCAATGCCAACACGATGTGCGCTTCTGGGTGCTGCAGGGCGAGCTCTTGAGCGGAGCGTTGCGCATTGTCGAGCCAACGCGAACGCCTCACCAGGACCACACCGATCAAGAAAAAGGTGAGAACTCCAAGCCCCACAACAATCCACAGTTCCGGCTCGAATCCGTCGGCGTAGCGGACAAGCACCATCACAGATGACACAAGCACCACTATCGGGAGCACGAGGTGAATGACAATCCTCAGTGGTCTAGGCACCTGGGCTCCCCTGTTGAGCGCGCGCCGTAAGTCCCAGCGCGCAACGATAAGCCAGACAGTAGCAAGCTGTTGATCGCGAACGGCGCGCTCACGAACCAGTTCGGCGGCGAGCACCCCACCACGCCACGACGAACAACACCGTCGAAAGCGGCACGGTGATGGCGTAGAACACCCAGCCCGTGGGGATCGGGTCCGGTGCCGACGTGAGCAGGGCGAACACGGGCGTCGCCACGACCGGGATCACCGCCAGGCGACCCAGGGCACGCCAGGGGGTCGGGCCGGCGAGGGGCTCGGGCGCAGCATCCGCAGCCCGCGGGGTTGTCGTGATGAGCGCTACCACCGCCAACCCAACGAGCGCCGGCCCGACCAGCGTCAGCGGATTCTCGATGGCGTTGAGCACGGCGAGCGCCGTGAGCAGGAGGAGGGCGGTGAGGGTTCCGGGCAGGCCGGGTGCGGCGCGGTGGCGCAGCGCCCACCAGCCGGCGAGGCCCGCAGCGAAGGCGACGGTCGTGACGCCGACGTAGGCCGCGAACTCGCCGATCGAGCTGGTCGCGCCCTCTTCGAAGCGCCAGAAGGCGGCCCATGCGCCGACGGATGCTCCCACCGCCGCGAGCCGCCACACCGAGCCGCGCGCCGGGCGGTCGAGGGTTCGCGGAATCCACCACCACCCCACCAGCACGGTGAAGAGCGCGTGCCAGGCGAGGCCCGTCCAGCTGATGGTGAGCGGCAGGTCGTCGATGACGGTCGTGACGATGACGCCTTCGACGAGCCAGCCAAAAAGCGCCCCGAGCAGCAGGATGCGCCGCCACGCCGCCGGCCCCGTCGCGCTCACGCGCCAGCGCTGCGCCACGAACCGCACCACCTGCACCGCGAGCCCGTAGGCCACGACCGTGCTCGCGAACCCCAGCACCGAGTCGCCCGGCCGCAGCTTCGCCCAGAACCACGACTCGCTCACCACCACCGCGGCCACGGCGAGGCACGCGGTCGCGGCGAACGAGAGCGCGAGGCGCGCTAGCGGGCTACGGGGCTGAGCCATGGTTAATGATCACACCGCGGTGAGATCGCGCACTCGGGGGAAAACCCCCCGATAAGTTCTTAAACATACGGTTGCTTGCTTCCATGTTTGAATGCGACCGGCGACTACAGGCCGACGTAGTCAGCGTCCCGCCCACGTGATCATGGGCCGACGCCAGAACATCCGCTGGCGCTCGTCCCCCTCTGGTCGGTACCGTCAGGCATGGGACTGTTCGGCAAACGCCAGAAGGCTGACGACTGGATGCCGGTCGCGATCCACATTGTCAACGCGCGTCGCCCGACCCCCCATAGCGAGACGTTCGCATCTACGAACTTCGACGCGGTCATGCAGTACATCGGGGACAAGGCGGGTACCCCCTACCAATTCGTGCTTGAGGTGCGGCCCTCGGAGGGCGAGCCCTACCGCGTCACTCAGGAAAGCAAGGTGCCGCAGAAAGTGGTCGCCCCTGGCCTGTTGTCGGTAGAGGTGAAGATCCCCAACGGTGTCGACGTGCGGGGCTGGGCTCGAAAAGACGACCCGACCACGGTCGCGATCGACTGGACGAGTTACCGGTCGACGCCCGAGGGCGTCGCGGCCGTCGAGGATGCCCGTCAGGTCGACATCGACCTCAAGTACGCCCAGCACGTGCTCGCCAAGGCGAAGCCAGACCTGCAGGCGAAACTGCGGTCAAGCGCCTGGGCTTCGACGTCGAGCCTCGCGGCGGTGGTCGCTGAGGGCGGACTTTCGCTGGAAGAGTGGGAGCAGGCGGCACAGTCGAATCTGCGCAAGACGCTGATCACCGCCGAGCAGTACGCCGAGGCCAAGGCTGTCGCGAAGTCGGTTCCGTAGATCGCCCCGAGCAGCAGGATGCGCGCTCAGCGCCGCCCGCGCGCGCCCATCACCGAGCGGCTCGAGCGAAACGCCATGATCGACACCACCGACACGGCCGACAGCACCGCCGCGAAACTCAGAAACGACCCGATCGACAGCACCGAGAACGCCGACCCAATCGAGCCGATCGACCCCACCGACCCCACGCTGCCGACCGACAGCACCGACCCCGAGCTGCCCACCGACAACAGCGAATTGCGCGAACGGATGCTCAGCAGCGACCCACTCGACCCGCGACGTTTCGGCATGGGTTCAGAGTAGTTGCGCACTTCGAGCCGCGCCACGATCAGTTGGTGCCCCTGGAGGGACTCGAACCCCCAACCCTTTCCTTAGGACGGAACTGCTCTTCCATTGAGCTACAGAGGCGGTGCATCCAGTGTATTCGCCGGGTTGTGGCTAGGGGGCGCGCCGAGCGACGCGAGCAACTTTGCCGCGCGACCGCGCACCGACTTGTGGCGGCTCGTGGTCAGCGTGCGCAGCTCGGGCACGAGCCACTCGGCCAGCTCGGGGCGCTGCCGGGCGAAGTGGGCGAGGGAATCGGCGGTGGTGTTCTGCACGATCCAGTCGTCGTAGTGCAGGTTCGCCTGCATGAGGGCGATGGCCGCGTCGCGCTGCGGTGGGGTCATGTGGGCGTCGAGCAGCACGAAGAGAATCGAGAGCGTCCACTTGGTCGAGGCCTGGTCGATCTGGGCGACCCAGCCGAGCAAGTCGTCAAGGTGCGCGGCCACCCACTCGGGCCGCTGCTGAGCCACCCGCTTGACCGCGCTCGACACGCGCAGCCGCACCACGGCATCCTCGCTGCGATAACACGCCACGAGCTCGGCAAGCAGCGCCCGATCGGCCAGCACCTCGTCGACCACACTCACGGTGTTGCCAAGCGAGTTCGGATGCCCTCCCGTCAACGGGCTCTCGAAACGGCTCACCGGCATGAGGTCAGGGTAGCGGCGTCAACCTTCTAGAGTCGGTGCATGGTCAACGACGACTCCCCCGCCTTCCACCCCGACCTCACGCGCGCGCGGTTCATGCCGGGCACCTCGGCCACGCGGGGCAACCGCCGGCTGCTGCGCGCCCTGACCCGCATCGGCCGCGTGCGCGCGCCGAAGGGCGGCGAGCTCGTCGATCTGGGCAACGGCGCCTCCGTGCGGGTTCACCGCCCGGCACTTGTCAACGGCACGGATGCCACGGCGACGGATGCTGGCGCGCGTCGCCCGGGCATCCTCTACCTCCACGGCGGAGGCCTCATCATCGGCTCGGCCGTGCAAGGCGACCCCCTGTGTCGGCGCCTCGCCGATGAGCTCGGAGCGGTTGCGGCGAGTGTTGGCTACCGCCTGCCGCCCGAGCACCCCTACCCCGCGCCGCTCGACGACTGCTACGCCGCCCTGCAGTGGCTCGCCGCGCAGCCCGATGTCGACCCTGCGCGCATCGCCGTCATCGGCCTGAGCGCCGGAGGCGGGCTCGCCGCCTCCCTCGCCCTGCTCGCGCGCGACCGCGGCGAGTTCGCGTTGGCCGGTCAGGTACTGGCGTATCCGATGCTGGATGACCGCACCGACGAATCCGCCGCCGCCCACCCGCGCCTGCTGCGCCTCTGGAACGGCCCCAGCAATCGCCTCGGCTGGGGCCTGTACCTGGGTGCGGGCGCGGCTCTTGCCCGCGGCACCGGCTCCGCCGCCACGCCCCTCGACGCCGACGAGCTCGCTCTCGCGGTGCCGGCACGCCGCGCCGAGCACGGTTCGGCAGCGCTCAGCGGCCTGCCCCCCACTTGGATCGGCGTCGGCACCCTCGACCTCTTCCACGACGAAGACGTCGAGTATGCGCGCCGCCTCACCGAGGCGGGCGTGCCGACTGACCTGCACGTCATTCAGGGCGCGTACCACGGCTTCGACGCCTCCGAGCCAACAGCCGCGGTCTCGCGCGACTTCGTGCAGCGCCAAGTCGACGCCCTGCGCGGGATGCTCGGCGCCTCCTGATCGCTCCCCTACGGCGTCAAAGCTGCGCCCGCAAGCCGTCTCGAGCGCTGTGCGCTTGTACGTGATTGCTCGTGAGGCAATGTGCCTTTGACGGCACGTGCCGCGAAAGGCACACACCGCGGAGTGCGAACGCGACGGAGTGCGGACGCCACGGAGCGGCCGGTAATGCCCGCCGTCTCGGTCGTGTGAAGCCGCATTGACGTCAAACCGGCTTCACACAAGAAAACCGACGTGGTCACTTCTCTCGAACCCGGGGCCCGGATACGAGCATCGTGAGCCGAGCATCTCGGCACGCGCAAAAACGCGCAGCAAGCATCCCGTGCCTACGCAGCGAGCGGCGCCAAGTACTCGTTCCAGTCAGCCTGCGGGCGCTCGATGCCGCGCACGAGCCAGGCTGTGCCGTGAGGAGCCTTGGGCACAACGCGCAGCGTCCAGCGCATCTCGGACGGCGTGCGGTCGCTCTTCACGTTGTTGCACTTGAGGCAGCAGGCCACGAGGTTCTCCCACGTGTCGGCTCCCCCGCGCGAGCGCGGCACGACGTGGTCAATGGTCGTCGCGGTGCCGCCGCAGTAGGCGCAACGGTTGCCATCGCGCCGCAGCACGCCCCGCCGCGTCAGCGGCACCTGGCGCGAGTGCGGCACGCGCACATACCGGCGCAACACGATGACGCTCGGGCGATCCCACCGGCCGTCGATGCCGAATACCGGATGCTCACCATCCGAAGCGAGCACCGTCGCCTTCTCGTTCATCACGAGCACGAGCGCTCGGCGAAACGACACGACGGCAAGGGGCTCATAGCCCGCATTAAGAACGAGTGTGCGCATTCACGGCTCCTGTCGAACGTGCCCGCATGGCCTGCGGGCGTTCCTTCGAGTCGTGGCGTCTCACGGAGCGAGGGTCAGCGGCTGCCCGTTCGGGCACAAAAAAAGCACTGTCGTCTAGACGACAGTGCTCAGCTCGGCCAGACCGCGACAGGGCGCGATCCAGCGGGCGCTAACGGCTATGCGAAAAACAGCGCGCGCATCCACGGTTTGGATGTCGCGTTGCTCACACATGGCCTCTCCTCGGGTGCCCCGTGTGGCACCACTGCGACCAGGCTAACCCAGAATGCGTGTCAAACCGGTGAAGGTTAGATACCGATGCGCACGATGTAGTAGGCGTCGGTCCAGAGCGGACGCACGCTGATCGACTTACCGGGGTACGGAGCATCCAGAATCTGGCCGCCCCCCATGTAGAACCCGCTGTGCGACATGTTGTTGAAGATGACGATGTCGCCGGGGCGAGCGTCAGCCAACGAGATCGGGGTGCCGATCGACGCCTGACCGCTCACGCTGTGAGGTAGCGAGACGCCAAATTGCGCGTAGACGTATTGCACGAAGCCAGAGCAGTCGAAGCCCGCAGGAGTGTCTCCGCCGTAGCGGTAGGGAACACCCTGGTACTGCAACGCAACCTGAACCACCTGATCGAGGCTAAAGCTCGGGTACGGCGGGTTGGCCAGGAAGTCACTAACGCGCGGGCCACTCCAGGCGGCAGCGCGCGCGGTGGCCTCGGCGGCGAGCTGAATGCGCCGGATCTCAGCCGCGCTCGTCGCCGTGAAGTCGCCGCGCGAGGCGTCAACGGCAACGGCCGACTCAGCTGACAGCGAGAGCGCCTGCGATTCGGTTGCCTGCAGCTGCGCGAGCGCCTCTGCACTCGCGTTGCTCTGCGCGTTTGCGGCAGGGCTGATGCCGGCTCCCGGCAGAGCGAGAGTGGCGACGATGGCGGTGGCGACAGTCATTGCGCTCAGATTGAGAAACGTGCGACGCCAGGTAACAGTGGTGGAGCTGTGATTCACGAGAGAAACCTCATGCGCTTCGCCACTCACATCGCGTGGCCCGTCCGCTTTCGTGTTGTCCACGGTCCGAAGCAGGAGACGGGCATGCGAAGCGTCCTGCGTCAGAGTCGCCGACCGGTTGGGTGTGGCCGGGCAACTTGGCGAGTGTACGTGACGTTACACAGCGGTTACAAACCGACGCGCCCAAACCACATCTAGTGGTCAGTGGTCACTCAGCAACGTAAATGTGCTGTGCAATCTCGCTCGGCAGGTCGATTCCTTCGGCCTGGCCGACGACTTCAATGCTCACGTAACCGTTCGGTTCGGGGCGGATGCTCGCCTCCGCCCCCGGAACCACACCGGCCTCGCGCAACTGGTGCAACAGGTCGGGGTCTACCTGAACGGGCTCAGCCAAACGGCGAATCGTGCCCATACGCACTCCCGCCGCAGCGGCGTGCGTGAGCGAGATCACCCCGTCAAGAAACGCGTTGGCGGCCGAGCCGCCGAGGTGCTCGAGGCCCGGAATGGGGTTGCCGTAGGGCGACTCGGTCGGCTGCCCCAACAGTTCGATGATGCGCCGTTCAACCTGCTCGCTCATGACGTGTTCCCACCGGCAGGCCTCGTCGTGCACGAAGGCCCAATCAAGCCCGATGACGTCGGCAAGCAAGCGCTCAGCCAGTCGGTGCTTGCGCATGACCGACACCGCTTTGGCGCGACCGTCGTCGGTGAGCTCGAGGTGCCGATCGCCTTCGACGCGCACAAGACCGTCGCGTTCCATGCGCGAAATGGTCTGCGAAACGGTCGGGCCCGAGTGGCCCAAACGCTCGCTGATGCGGGCCCGCAGCGGAACGATCTGCTCTTCTTCGAGATCGAGAATCGTGCGCAGATACATCTCGGTCGTGTCGACAAGATCGGCCATGGCGCATCCTCTTCTCATCCGACGGGTCAGGCTTGCCTATCCTAAGCGGCTGTGCTGAACGGGCTGTGCTGAACGGCCCGCTGGCCCTCGGTACCATCGACGCATGGCTGACATCACGATCCCCGCCGAGCTTCTTCCCGCCGACGGACGATTCGGATGCGGGCCCTCGAAGGTGCGCAGCGAACAGCTCGTTGACCTCGCGGCCGCCGCGAGCATCCTGGGCACCTCGCACCGTCAGGCGCCCGTGAAACGACTCGTCGGCAACGTGCGTGCCGGAATCAGCGAGCTGTTCCGCCTGCCCGATGGCTACGAGGTCGTTCTCGGCAACGGCGGCTCGACGGCTTTCTGGGATGTCGCCGCTGCGGGTCTCATCACGCGCCGCAGCGCGCACCTCGACTTCGGCGAGTTCGGTTCGAAGTTCGTGGCCTCGGCCACGGCGCCCTGGCTCGAGACTCCGCACGTCGTGCAGACTCCCGGCGGCACGCGCCCCGAACTCGCGCTCGTTGACGGCGTCGACGTCTATGCCTACCCGCACAACGAGACCTCGACGGGCGTCAGTGCGCCCGTACGGCGGTTCGGCACGGCTCCGGATGCGCTCACCGTCGTCGACGCCACCAGCGCCGCCGGCGGCATCGATTTCGACCTGGCCGAGACCGACGTGTACTACTTCGCTCCTCAGAAAAACTTCGCCGGCGATGGCGGGCTGTGGCTCGCCCTGATGAGCCCCGCGGCGATCGAGCGCGCCTATGCGATCGGCGGCTCGGATCGGTACATTCCGCCGTTCCTCTCCCTCACCGCGGCGATCGACAACTCACGTCTCGACCAGACCCTCAACACCCCGGCGCTGTCAACTCTCGTGCTGCTCGACAGCCAGCTGAGGTGGATGAACGCCTCGGGCGGCCTCGCGTGGGCGGCTGGCCGCACGGCGGAAAGCTCGACGCACCTGTACGACTGGGCTTCAGCGCACGAGTTGGCCACGCCCTATGTCGCCGACCCGTCGCACCGCTCGCCGGTCGTAGTCACGATCGACTTCGACGAATCGGTCGACGCCGCACGCCTTGCCGCCGTGCTGCGCGCCAACGGCATCGTCGACACCGAGCCCTACCGCAAGCTCGGCCGCAACCAGTTGCGCATCGCGACCTTCGTCGCGGTCGAGCCTGATGACGTGCGCCAGCTCACCCGCAGCATCGACTTCGTGCTCGAGGCCCTCGCGGGCTGACAGACTGAGCCACATGAGGCTCTACGTACCGCACGATGAGCGCCGCCCGCAGCCTGAACCCGCGGTGACCAACGACGCGCTCGCGTTCGCGGTCGGCATCGGCGGCTGGCTCGTCGGCCTCGCGGTCGTGATCGGGATGCTCGCAGCACCCGTCACGTTCGACCCCGCCCGCGTGCTCACGACGATCGCCGTCGGGCTCGGGCTCGGCATCCTCGGCCTGATCGTCACGCGCCTGCGGCGCCGCTCGCGCTAACTGCCGAGCGGCTCGGAGTCGATCAGCTCGTCGTCGAGCGGCTCGTCGTCGAGGTGCAGGTCGATGTCGACGCCGTCAAAGACATCGTCGCCGTGCAGGTCGTGCTCATCGTCGTCGTCGTCATGCTCGTCGTCGTCATGCTCGTCGTCGTCATCGTGCTCGTCGTCGTCGTCATCGTCGTCGTCGTGCTCATCGTGCTCGTCGTCGAGTTGGCCGGCAAGCTCAGCATCCGCGGCCTGCTGCGCGAGGTAGTCCTCGAGCCGGTCGGCCCACGGCACCCAGTCGGGCGCCACGAGGGCACCTTCGGCGGGCATGAGCTCGGTCTCGAGCACGCTCGGCTCGAGACCCGGGTTGACGGCGATGGAGACCGTCCAGTACCAACCGGGGTAGCCGCCCTGGGTGGTCGAGAAACGCACCGTGGCGACATCGTCGGCCACGACGACATCCCGCAGCGCGCCGACATTCGACGGGTGCGTGATCTCGCCGAGCGCCTGCCGCGCGATGCGCTCAAGGTGATCGGTGTTGGCCACCACCGCGGTTTCCGCGACCACGGCGGCGGCCTTCTTGGGGGCGCGCGCCACGGGCTGCTAGCCCTCCAGGTCGTCGGCGACGCGACGGAGCACGGCGGCGATCTTTTTGCCGTGCTCGCCGTCGGGGTAGCGCCCGCGCTTGAGGTTCGAGCCGATCCCGTCGAGAAGCTTGACGAGGTCTTCGACGATGATCGACATGTCGTCGGCCGACTTACGGTTTGCGCGCGCGAGCGACGGCTTAGCGTCGAGGATGCGCACCGAGAGAGCCTGCGCGCCGCGCTTTCCATCGGCGATGCCGAACTCAAGCTTGGTGCCTGCCTTCACAACAGCGCCCTCGGGCAGCGCGGAGGCGTGCAAGAAGACCTCATCGCCCTCATCGCTCGCGATGAAGCCGAAGCCTTTCTCTTGGTCGTAGAACTTGACCTTGCCGGTGGGCATGCGCGCACTCCTCGATTGGTGGTCCAGCCTCTGAGGATACCTGGCGCGAGCCAAAGACGCCCTGCCCCTGCGACAGGGGGTAGGGCGGGGTCGGCGCTGGCACCTATTCTTGACCTATGTCCGAAGAGTCGTTCGTCATGAACAGCCGCGTTGAGCGCTCGCTCGCGTACATGGTGGCCGCCATCATTCTGCTCAGCATTGGCAGTCTCTTCGCCGTACTCGTGGGCGTGAACTCAGGCCTTTCGGGCGACGACTTCGCGCAAGGCGTCTGGCCGAGCATCGTCGTGTTGCCGCTCATTGGGTTGCCGATCGGCTTCGTGCTCATCATCGTGCTGCTCGTCGTCAGCGCTGTGCGCCGGGGGCGAGCTGCGACGGATGCCAGCAACTAGCGCCGCATCGCTCGCCCTTGCGGCACGCCTTCGCGACCTTGACGACGCCATTGTGGCGCGCGTTATTCGCGAACGCGCAATATCCCCGAGCTCGCTGCGCGATGTCTTCGACCTCGCCGAGGCGCTGCTTGACCCTTCTGCGCTTGTCGTCGCGCTCTCGGGCCTGACACGGCGGGCGCTCGCCGCGCTGGCCACCGCCGCCGAGTACGACGACGGTGCGACGCCCGCCGAACTTGCGGCACTTCTCAACCGTTCTGCCGACGAGGTGCTGCACGACCTCGATACGGCGATGGATGCTCTGCTGTGCGATCGCACTCCGAGTCACGTGATCGTCTGGCCGGCGGTCGCCGCCGAGCTCGCTGCCTGGCCCGCACGAGGCTTGCCGAGTGCCGAGGCACTGCGGTCTGAGGCCGCACCACCGGCGCTCTCCGCCGTGGACGATGCCGATCGGCTCTTCCTCGACCGCGGCGCGGCCGAGCGCGCGTTCACGACGACGACCGCGGTGACGGAAGTGGTGCTTGCTCTCGCCGAATCACCGGGGCGCCTGCTCGCGCGCGGTGGCCTCTCGTTGCCCGACGCAAAGCGGCTGGCCGCCGCCGCGGGGTGTTCGCTCGACGAGGTGCCGATGCTCACCGATCTTGCCGCCCTCGCCGGGCTCATCGACGACGACGCGAGCACGACGCGGTCAACCGAGGCCGGTGACACGTGGCGACGCACGACTCTTGCGGAACGCTGGAGTGCACTCGCGGCCGCTTGGCGCGCGGGGCTGCCCCCGGAGTTGGTCGCGTTGCTCGCTGAGCGTGCCGATTCGCGGTGGGGCTCAGGTCTCGCCGACTTCGTTGACTGGCTGTACCCCGCGGGAGGCGAGCTGCTTATCGGGCACCTGCACCGCCGAGGTCTGCAGGCTGACCGTTTGGGCATCGCCGTTGATGGTCGGCCGAGCTCGTTTGGCCGCGAGCTCGTCATGAGCGATGCATCCGTCGCCGCTGGCGCGCTCGCCCCGCTCGTGCCGGCCGAAGTGTCGCAGGTGTACCTGCAGCACGACCTCACGATTGTGTCGCCCGGCCCCCTCGCGGGCGCTATCGATGAGCGTTTGCGCCGAGTCGCTGAGGTCGAGAGCTCGGGCCTCGCGGGCCGGTATCGCATCACAGCCGAGAGTGTGACCCGCGCGATCGCGATGGGCGAAACCGCTGCTGGCCTCACCGAGTTTCTCGCGGGCATCTCGCTCACGGGTGTTCCACAACCGCTTGCCTACCTCATCGATGAGACGGCACGACGCTACGGTGCGGTGCGCGTCGGCACTCTTGAGCACGACGAGGCGGCCCAGTTGAATGCCCGCACATCCGTGCGCAGTGACGAGCCGCTCTTGCTGGAGGCGATTCT
>JAYUKK010000059.1:0-4959 GCA_043764515.1 Microbacterium sp. | reverse complement strand
ACGCGCGCCCGCACCCGACCAGATGTTCAGATGCCCGTCGCCGTCGTCGGTGATGACGAACGCCTTCGGTTCGCCGTCGATCAGGATGCCGATGTGGCCACGGACAGGGTCTGCGTGCACAGTCGCAGAGGCTCGAGGTTCGACATCGGCAGCGGCGAGCTGCTCGAGCAGATCGAACAGATACGCCTGCCCGCCCGTGGTTGTGGTCGACTCATGCGACATCAGCGGCACGATCCTTCGAATAGTCTCTCGGCGCGAACTCACGATGGAGCTGCAACAGGGTGGCGTTCGGGCGGATCGCGCCCCACACTTGCAGCCACTCGCTCGTCGCCTCGCGGCCAAGCTTCTTATACCGCAGCACCGTTGCTCGAGCGCAGCCGACATCCTCCGCGACCCACGGCGAAGGCATCCCCTCACCGATCAGCAACTCAATGCGAGCAATCTGCTCGGCAGTCAACTCGACGGGCGGGTCGTGCGCGACACCCATAGCCCTTCGCGTCCGAGTGACCGTGCGCGGCGTCACGTTCAGACGGCGAGCAATCTCACGAGCCGTCTGGCCCTCGCGAGTCATCTGAACGATCGCGGCGTGACGATCAGCGGTAGACATGACGGTGCTCATCAGATGGTGCTCCTCTCGGAATCGTGTGGTCTCCGGTTCTCGACAATCCACTCCGCGACTGCCTCCAGAATCACCAGCACGTCGTCACACGCGTAGTCAATCTGGGCAACGTCGTTGAGCTTGTGATCGTCGTACTCGGTCACAGCGCGGTAGCTGTCGATCACCCGAGCGCGCGCCTGCTCACGCAGCGCCTCAGCATTGACGTGCGTCGGATTCTCCGCGACCGCGATGAAGTCAGGAAGCCACTCCTCTACAAGCTCATAGCCCATCGCGATGTCGATCACGGCGTTACCCCGGAATCGAGAGGACTCGGCACCGTTGCGAAGCACGGCACGACCGCCTCAAGAAGCTGCACGCGCTCCGCGGAATCCAGCGAGTCCGAAACGAGCAGCTCTCGACCGAGCACGCCACGAGCACGATCGATCGAGGTCGGCGTGACCACCACAACATCGCTCAAGCTCGACGCCAACACGATCACCTTCCCGCCACCCGACGCCTTACGAGGTCGCCCCCGCCGATCGCGCATCTTCTTCTCGAACTCGAGCAAGCTCTGCTCCGGAATCCGACCAGCGACCGACATCAGCCCCTTGTCAATCCACCGCCGAATGGTCGACTCGCCACGATCCACGCGAACCGCAGCCTCCTCCAACGTCAGAAACCGAGTCACTCCGACGCCTCCACATCCGGCTGTGCAGCGTCCGCCAGATCGCCCGCGATGCGCTCCAACGCACCCGACCCCTCAACAGCCGCACGAATCGCCGCAGCCGTGATCCGAGCACCGCCCGCGATCAGCGTCCCGTTCTCATACCGGTGACGCACATCACCCGCGATCTGCTCAGCGACCGACGCGAACTGCTCAGCAAGAGCAGGCATCGCACCGACCAAGAACGCCGCGAACGGGCCAAGAGCACCCGCCCGCTCAACCTCAGCCGGATGCGCCAGCACATACTCCGTGCCCGCCTTGAGCGCCTCACTGATATCGATGTCTTTCGGGGCCAACGTCTCCGCACCCATAGTCGTACTCCTCTCGTCATCAGCCTCAGCGTGCTGCCCAAACGCAGCAGCCCACAGGCCGTCATCGTCGTTCTCGTTCTTCCGCCACCCACAGTTCGAACACGCGAACCATGTCAACGCCTTGCGATGCCGTGGCGGGGTCACCTTCACCGCTCGAAGCCCACACTCAGGACACGGCGACCGCGCCCACCGCCGACGATCCTCAAGCGGCCATCGCTGGAGAGCGCGCGCGATCGTCCAAAACTCGGGAGAGCCATCGAGCGACGGCGACAGCACGACCTCGCACCAGTCGACAATCGCTTCCGCATCGTTCGCGATCACGTCGAGCTGATCGAGCACGTCACCCACCGCGGCGAGCGCCGCCCGATATCCCTCATAGCTCGAAGCGCCCGGCGCGAGCTGCGGCGCGCCAAGGGTCTCCATGATGTCCCGCACCGCGTCGAGCAGATCAGCCGGCACCGGGGCCGGAGACGCAGACGACCCCGACCCCTGCACCATCACCCGGTCGAACACTTGAGCCTTGAGCGGGTCTGCCAGCGAGCGCAGCAACGCGACGAGGTCAGGTGCAGCCTCGAGCGCGCGCCGCAACCGCGAGTAGCAGCGCTCACAGATCAACGCGCCGTCTCGCGCCGCGACCGGAGCGCACCCACGACACGACGGCAGATAGCTGCCCGAACCGAAGTCCGGACACGCCGCATAATGGTCGCCGCGAATGGTGCAGCCACGGATGCAGAAACGATCGCTCAATGTGCCGCCTCAGCGAAGAGCTGCGCCGCACCGAGAATGAGCGCGATCAGCAGCAGGGTCAGGGCAGGCCCACCGAACCAGTAGCCGAACGTGTAACCGGCCCGGTAGGCACGCCCCTGTCGCTTCTCAGCCATCAGAACGGCAGCGCTTCCTGCTTGATCCGGTTCACACGCGCAATCTCGCGGTCGATGTACCAGCGAGCTTTCTCGAGGTCTTCGACCTCACGCTCCGGGTCTTTCGCGCCCGCTCGAGCGATGTACTTCACAGCGTTGCCGCGATTGAAGTTCATCTGCTCGGTCAGGTCGATCACCTCGAGCCCTCGGTACTGCGTGTAGTGAGCCGGATTGTTCACGGCGTCGTGCTTCGCCATCAGAACGGGGTGTCGTCCGACCACGGCTCAGCCGCAGGCAACGACTCGGGTGGGGGCGCATTCCACGCATTGTCATCAGCCGGCGAAGCGCCAGGCCGAGCAACCGGCGTCGATCGAGTCACCTGCGCCGTCTGGAACCGCAGCGCCGGACCAATCTCCAGCACGTCGAGCTCAAACGTCGATCGCTTCTCGCCACCCTCGGTCTCATAGAAGCGCTGCTTGAGCCGACCCTGCACGATCACCCTCATGCCCTTCTTGAGCGACCCCGCGACGTTCTCAGCGTGCTCACGCCACACGCTCGCACGCAGAAACAGGGGCTCGCCATCCTTCATCTGACCCGACTGCCGATCGAACTCACGAGGCGTCGAAGCCACAGTGAAGTTCGCAACCGCCAGGCCGCTCTGCGTGTACCGCAGCTCCGGATCGGCGGTCAGATTGCCGACGATCGTCATCAAGGTTTCACCGCTCATGCGGCCACCTCCGTTCCGCCCTTCCGGGCATCAGTTGCGGCCAAAACGGCCAACGCAATCTCCAACTGCCGAGACTTCGGAATGACCGGCTCGGACTTCTTACGGCGCTGAGGTCGAACCGTTTTCGGCACGCTCAACGACTTCGGGCGCGAGAACGACTCAGAGGTCGGCTCGGCACGCACCACACCCAGATCGCGCCAGCGGCGATTCCACGCCAGCACCTCATCGGGTGAACGCTGTGACATCAACCAGTCGAGACGATCAGCAACCGACGTGAGGCCCGAACGGTTCACACCATCGCGCAGCGCATCCTGACGGGCCTGCAATCCAGCCAACGTCACCCGAGTGCGCAGCACATCCTCACGCGACACCACCAGCTCGACATCGGTCATGACGCATCCCTCGCGTTCTCCCAAGCCTTGAGAGACAGCCGAGCGTTACCGCACGCCTTGCACGGTTTCGTAGTCCCAGCCGGGTGCGCATCGCAGAACGGTGACGGAGCAACGTCAGAGAAGACTCGCGAGCGGGCACCCTCTCCCCCCTCGCCACCCTCAACACGCTCACCCTCGAACTCGCCCAGCTCGTCGTCGCTACCCTCGCGTCTCGACTCTCCCCCCACTCCCCCCTCAGTCGCGAGAAGCCGCTCGCGAGTGGGGTCTGGAGGGATATGCGACCGCGACGGGCGATCGACCCGCTGATGCTTGTCCCAGTTCGTCACCCGCAAATAGCGGCGACCGTCGACCTCGTAGAAGGTCACCATGTCCCGCCCTGCGAGCTTCACCAGATGCGCTTCGACGGTTGCGACAGTCACACGTTGATCGGTCGGCCATATCGCTGCCTTGACGAGCGCGGCATCCGCACTCTCGTTCCCGTAGTCATCTACGTAGAACAGCAGGCCGACAAACGTCCACCGCTCCGGAGGTGTCAGCGCGCGGACATCCGCACTGCTGAACAGCTCCGGCTTGATGGTGCGTGAGCGTCGAATCATCGAATCGCGCTCCTCTTATTGTGCAGAGGCTTCTCATCGCGGATCGCGAAACGCTCGACAGTGAGCGCCTCCCGCTCCGTGCGGTAAACGGTCACGGTCGCTGAGCGGGCATCCTTGAACCACACCGACTCGCGCTTGTGACGCTCCCAACGTCGACCCGGATTCCACGCAATGCCGACGTACAGCAGAGCGCCCTGACGGTCGAAGAATCGATAGACCGCACACTCAGACGGTGCGACGCGATCGTGAGAGGTGTCCACCGTCGAAAACGGGGCACGCTCAGACCATGAGCGGAGAGCCCTCATGCGAGCGCTCCGAGGTCGAAGTCTTGCTGCGCGAGTCGCTTTGCGGCTGCAATCGCGTAGTCGAGTCGCGATTCGAACGCAATGCAACGCCTACCGGCTTGGCGAGCTGCGAGAGCGATCGACGCCGACCCGCTGAACAGGTAAACCATGAGCCCCCCCCGGTCGACGCTGTACTCGATCAGCGGCTCGATGATCCCGAGTGGCTTCTGAGTCGGATGGATCGCACGGCCATGCTCCGACCGCACCTTCATCACCGAACGCATGAGGCGCGGGCCTCCGTCTTCGCTCGTGTACAGCGACGGGCCTGCTGCGCCGTGGTGGTGCGCAGGCTTTGACTTCTTCCGCACTGTGCGGGCCACCGCGTCTGCCGTCGTCGGCACCTCGTGCCGCAACGTCGACCACTCGCCGCGATACCAGAAGGTCGCCAGCTCGTGCACGCGCCGGAA
>JAYUKK010000058.1:0-5012 GCA_043764515.1 Microbacterium sp. | reverse complement strand
CACGATGCTGCCCGGGCTCGACCGTTTCGACCGGTCGCGCGTGCCCTACTTCGCGAAGTTCAAAGAGTCGTCTGACTACTTGGCCACCGTCGCCGACGACATCATCGTGCGCCGCGTAGCGGCCGCCGAGACCGGCGAACCGCTCGGAGACGACTTGCTCGGGCTGCTGCTCGCCGCGCGTGACGCCGAAGACGGTTCAGCGCTCAGCCACGACGAAGTGCGAGATGAGACCCTCACGCTCATCCTCAGCGGGCACGAGACGACGGCCAACGTGCTCACGTGGGCGATGTGCCACCTTCGTGACCGCGACGATGTGTGGGCAGCGCTCGCCGCTGAGGCTGACGAGTATCTGCCAGAAGGGCACGCCCCCGACCTGCGCCGCGTCATCTCGGTGCCGACGGCCCACGCGGTCATGAACGAAGCCATGCGACTCGCACCACCCGTGTGGGTTGCTCCCCGACGCGCGCTCGAAGAGGTTGAGGTGGCCGGTGTCACCGTGCCCCGCGGGGCCCACGTGCTCGTGTCGCAGTATGCGAGTCATCGCAGCGAGCGGTTCTTTGAGCATCCCGATGCCTTTATGCCCGAACGCTGGGCCGACGACTTTGAGTCGACGCTGCCGCGCGGAGCGTACTTTCCGTTCGGGGCGGGCACGCGCAAGTGCTTGGGCGATCAGTTCGCGTTGCTCGAATCGCACATCATTCTCATGGAGTTCGCCCGCACCCTGCGGCCTCGCCCGACCGCGAGCGGCCTGCCGAAAGCCGAACCGCGCGCGACCTACCGGCCCGCCGGGGGAGTGCCGGCCACGATCGTTGCCGCGAGCTAGCCGAGGCTCGAGCCGAGCGCGCCCGTGACGTAGGGCACGAGCCAGATCGCCCACACGACCACCGAGAAGCGGTGAAAGCGGTGCAGCTCATTTTCGCGCTGACGCACGAGCACGACCACGGCCCACGCGAAGTGCACGGCCATGAGAATGAGGGCCACGAGTCCGCTGATGGCCATGACCTGGTTCAGGATGCTGGGCTCAACCCCCGCCGCCCGATTCGCATCGGCGATGAGACTCATGAGGTACGTGCCGCTCGCGTCGGCCGCGAGCCCCAGCCCGAAGAACACCGTGTGCCACGGCTTGAGCGTCTTTTGGGCGCGCTCTGACCACACGCCGATCGTGTAGAAGACGAGCGCGAGCGTGATGAGAAGGATGGCGGGAAGCAGCATGGTGTCAGTCTGCGATGCCCCGAGCGCGCGCGCGAGCCTCTCGCACGAAGTCAGGACCAACGTCCTGGCAGGGCGAGGCGTAGCCTGAGCCTCGTGCGCCCGACCTTTCGCCCCCTGCCCGCATTCACTCCCTACATTGTCGTGACGGCGGTGCACCTCATCGCGATCGCCTCGGGTGGCGACCAGCTCGTTGCCACGACGAAGCCCCTGCTGATGCCCGCCTTGCTCATCGGGCTCGTGCTGGGCCTGCCGGTACGGCGCTCACTGTTATTGCTGGGGGGTGGCCTCGCCCTCGTGTTCTCGTGGCTCGGTGACGTGTTGCTGCAGAGCCCGGGCGACATCGGCTTTCTCATCGGCATGGGCGCCTTTGGCCTGGCGCACCTCGCTTACATCGCGCTTTACCTCGGGCCACTGCGCACGCGTCGCGTGCCGTGGTGGGGCATCGCGCTCGCCGTGGCCTGGTGGGTCGCGCTCGTCGCACTGCTCGCGCCCAACCTCGGCGCCCTGCTCATTCCCGTGGCGATCTATGGCCTCGTGCTCGGCACGGCTGCCGCCACCGCACTCGGCACCACGCGGCTCATCGCCATCGGCGCGGGCGTCTTTCTCGTCAGCGACACCCTCCTGGGTCTCGACCGCTTCCTGCCCGGGTTTTCGTTCACCGCGGTCGACCTGCTCATCATGCTCACCTACTGCCTCGGCCAGGGCCTCATCATCGCGGGGGTCGTGACGGTTGCCCGCCGCCGGGCTGGCTTCGCCAACGCCGGCCAATTGACGCCCGCGGCAACCGGGCCCGGGCAGCCTGGTAGTATCTGAAGGTTGCCGTCCAACGGCCGCGGAGAAAGAGAGCTCGAGCATCCAGCTACGGGCACCGCGCAACGAGCAGAGAAGGGGGTCCCTCTATGGCACTGGAATCAGACGTCAAGAAGGCGATCATCGACGAATATGCAACCCACCCCGGTGACACCGGATCCCCTGAGGTTCAGGTCGCGATGCTCACGCGTCGCATCAAAGACCTCACGGAGCACTTGAAGGAGCACAAGCACGACCACCACTCACGTCGTGGCCTGCTTCTGCTCGTCGGCCAGCGTCGCCGTCTGCTGGGTTACCTCTCGGATATCGACATCGAGCGTTACCGCTCGCTGATCGAGCGACTGGGACTGCGCCGCTAACCCTGTGTGTTAGCGCGTCGTCGAAAGACACCGCGAACTTCTTCTGCGAAGGCCGCCACCGAGCAATCGGCTGGCGGCCTTCGTGGTGTGCGGCCTCGTTAGCCGCCTACGAGCTTCGGCAGCAGTGCCGTGAGCCGGGCGCGGGTCTGCGCGACGACCGTGGGTACCGTTGCGGAGTCACCGCGCATGAGGGTGTCGGCCGAATATCGCAAGATTCCGGCGAGGATGTGAGCGGTGAGCCGAGACTGTTCGCGAACCTCGTCGGGCGATTCTTCGGGAGCTGAGAGTCGAGCGAGCCGATACTCGATGACTTCGGCGAGTTCGGCCTCGATACTGGCAAACCGCTCAAGCTGGCGTTGCATGAGCTCGGCGCTTGAGGTGATCGCCCGCATGCGCAGTCGCATGAGCTCGGGGTCGAGCGTGCCGTCGAGACCGGGAAGGGCAATGAGCTCGGCCGCATCGACCAGCAGGTCGGGCCCTGTTGCGGCGATGAACGCGCGGACGCGCGACTCGTCGAGCCGCGGCACGTCGGTACCGATCACGGCGGCATCTTTCGTCGCGAAGTGATTGAAGAACGTCCGCTGCGAGATGCCAGCATCGGCGCAAATCATGTCGACGGTGGTTGCCTCGTAGCCGTGGAGAAGCACGAGGGCCACGGCGCTCGACTCGATGCGCCGTGCGGTGGCCGTACCGCGAGAGGTGGGCGCGCTCGACCGAGCGCGGGGCGCGTCGGCTTTGCTCATGAGCCCATCCTCTCGCGGCACGGGTGGATCACTCGTATCGCAGCGACTCGATCGGGCGCTGGCGTGCGGCCCGGCTGGCAGGCAGGGCGCCCGAGACGAACGCGATCGCGCTGATGAGCAGCACGACACCGACAAGGCTGGCCGGTTCGAACAAGAACAGCGAGAGTCCTTCGAGGTCAGCGAGCGGCCCAGCGGCGAGCACGGTGCTGAGTCCCGAGCCAACGAGTATGGCTGCCCCGACGCCGATGAGGCTGCCGATGACACCGATCGTCACGGCTTCGAGGCTGAACAGCGCGAAGATGCGCGAGCTGCCCATACCCATGGCCTTCATGAGGCCGATCTCTCGCGTGCGCTCTTGCACGCTCATCAACAGAGTGTTGACGATTCCGAACGCTGCTGCGATGAGCGCCACGATGGCAAAGGCATTCAGCACGCCCGTGATGCCCGCGATGACGGTCGTCACAATGCCGAGTTGGTCCTCGATCGTTTGCGCACTAAAGCCTGCGTCATCGAGATCGCTCGTCACCTGGTCGACCTGTTCGGCACTGAGCCCGCTCTCGAGGTAGGCGATCGCAATGACCGAGTTCTCGTCGGCGCCCTCGATCCCCGCGGTTCGCAGGCTCGCGAGCTCCGTCACGAGGGCGTTGTTGGCGCCTGCGCCACTGGCAAACAGGCTCGAGCGGCTCACACCTACAACCTCGGCGGTGAGCTCGTGGGTCGCACCAGTGATGTCGGTCATCCCGATCGTGATGTCGGTGCCCACTGCGTCATCGGCGCTCTCAAACTTGAGTGCGTCGAGGTAGACATTCGGCAGCACGACTTCGAAATTGTCGCTCGTTTGGGTGAGCTGTTCGCCTGCCTCGAGGTCGGCGACGGTGACCGCCGACTGCGGGTTCACGCTGAACTCGAACTGTGCGCTCGAGTCGGTGCTCACCCAGTCAGTGGTGACCGAGCGAACCGGGTCGATGCCGCTGATGCCGTCAATCGTGGCGATCGCGTCGAGGTCATCGTCGGTGAGGGGCTCGGCTTGGGCACCCGCGAGCGGAGCGCCGCCCGCTTGAGAGTTCGACGACGTCGAGGTATCTGGGTCCCACTCGGCGGGCCCGTCACTCTCGGCGGCTGCGGTGAGGTCGGTCTGGGCCTGAACGAGCAGAACGTCTTCGGCGGCGAATGAGTTCACCTGGGTCTCGATGTAGTTCGAGACGCCGGCGCCGAGCGCGGTCGTGATCGTCAGGGTGAAGGCGCCCACGAACAGCGCGAGCACGGTGAGAGTTGTGCGCAGCTTCGACCGGAAGGTGTTGGCCACAGCGGTGCGAGCGAGATCGACGGTTCTCATCGGGCCACCCCCTCGAGAACAGGAGCCGCGCTGTCGCTGACGATACGGCCGTCGCGCAAGACAACCTGCCGCTCGCAGCGCGCGGCGAGGTCGTCGTCGTGGGTCACGATCACGAGAGTGATGCCTTTCTCGCGATTCAGGGTGAACAAGAGCTCTTCGACGATTGCTCCCGTCGCCGAGTCGAGGTTGCCCGTTGGCTCATCAGCGAAGATCACCGAAGGGTTGCCAGCCAGCGCACGCGCAATGACGGTGCGCTGCTTCTGGCCACCCGAGAGGGTCACCGCCTTAGCCGACGCCTTCTCGGCGAGGTCAAGCGTGCCGAGCACCTCGAGGGCGCGGGCCCGACGGGCTCCGCGACGCAGGCCGGCAATCGTGAGCGGCAACGTGACGTTGTCGATCACGGTCTGCTGGGCGTTGAGGAAGAACTGTTGAAAGACGAACCCGAACTCGCGGTTGCGCAAGCGGTTGAGGGCGCGGGCCGACAGCGACTGAGCATCCGTGCCATGAATGCGCACTTCGCCCTGTGAGGGCTCGTCGAGCACGGCGAGCAAG
>JAYUKK010000057.1:0-5018 GCA_043764515.1 Microbacterium sp. | reverse complement strand
AGGTCGTGATGCCCTCGACCTTGGCGATCCAGCCGGGCAGTTCGAGCTCGCCGCCCGACTTCGGTCGTGAACGCCACTGGCGTCCGGCCAGCACGACGGCGGCGATGCCGAGCGCCATGAGAACCCAGGGCGCTGAGATCGAGGTCTCACCACGGTGGGGCAACACCGAAGCGAGCAGGTAACCCGCGATCGTGACGACGAAGATCGCCAGGAAAAACCCGATGAGGAAGGCAATGCTCGCGGCACGCGGTCGCGCAGAGAGCAGCATCAGCACAACGGATGCGATGGCGAGCGGGCTAAGGGCGAGGGCCACCGCGAGCGGTAGCGCTTCGGCGAGAGCGTCGAGCATGATGCCTCGAATCTGTGAGGGGCGGTGCATGCGCCGATGCGCAGGCACTCCACAGTGAACACCCGTCTGGGCGAGGATGCCAATGGTTAGGCTGACCGCATGGGCGCATGGGGCAGGGGAGCATTTGAGAATGACGACGCGCTCGACGCCGTTGCCGAGCTGGTTGACGGCACCTTTGAGCTCGACGATCTACGCACCGCCGTCGACAGCAGCTACGTCGAAGCGCCCGAGGGTGCGGTGGCGCTCGCCCTCGTCGAGGTTGCCCTCGCAACACTGGGCATCGCCGACCCCGACGCCGCCCTCGACGAGGTTGACGTGCGCTTGCTCGCGACGCAGCTCGATGACGCCGCCTATGAGGTGATTCTCACCACTGCCGAGCGTGTCGTTCGCCCCGATGCTTCCGAGCTCTATGAGCTCTGGGAAGAAGCGGGCGATGACGAACTCACCGAATGGCGCAATGCGGCGGTCGCGTCGATTGAACAGCTACGCGCCGCTATCGCCGACTGACCTTTCCGCCGCTCGCCCGCACAGAACTGGAGCCCCCATGACGCAACCCTTGACTCTCGGCTATAAGGCCTCTGCCGAGCAATTCGACCCGCGCGAACTCGTCGAGATCGCCGTCGCGGCTGAGGCCCACGGCATGCAGTCCGTCGCGGTGAGCGACCACTTTCAGCCGTGGCGTCACACGGGCGGGCACGCTCCGTTCTCACTGACGTGGATGGCGGCCGTGGGCGAGCGTACGTCGAGCATCCGCATCGGCACCTCGGTCATGACGCCCACGTTCCGCTACAACCCCGCCGTGCTCGCCCAGGCCTTCGCGTCGATGGGCGTCATGTACCCGGGCCGCGTCTTTCTCGGGGTGGGCACGGGCGAGGCGCTCAATGAGGTCGCTACGGGGTTTGCGGGTGCGGGCGCGCAAGAGTGGCCGGAGTTTAAAGAGCGCTTCGCGCGCTTGCGCGAGAGTGTCGACCTCATGCGTCAGCTCTGGACGGAAGATCGTGTGAACTTTCGCGGCGAGTACTACTCGACGCATGACGCCTCGATCTACGACCGGCCCGACCAGCCCATCCCCATCTACATCGCCGCCGGCGGGCCGTTCGTGGCGCGCTACGCGGGCCGCGCGGGCGACGGCTTTATCTGCACCTCCGGCAAGGGCGTCGAGCTCTATGTCGACGAGCTGATCCCGGCCGTCAAAGAAGGGGCCGAGAAGGCCGAGCGCTCGTTCGATGAGATTGACCGCATGATCGAGATCAAGCTCTCGTACGACACCGACCTCGACGTGGCCCTCGATAACACGCGATTCTGGTCGCCGCTCTCGCTCAGCAAAGAGCAAAAGCACGACATCACCGACCCCATCGAGATGGAGCAGGCGGCGGATGCCCTGCCCATCGAGCAGATCGCCAAGCGATGGATCGTCGGCAACGACCCCGACGTCGTGGTCGCCGAGATTGCGAAGTACGTCGACTACGGAATGAACCACCTCGTCTTTCACGCCCCCGGCCACGATCAGCGGCGCTTTCTCGAGCTCTTCGAGCGCGACCTTGCCCCCCGTTTGCGGGGGCTCGTGTAACACGAGCGGAACACAGGGGCAACCGCACCGGAACGTGCCGCCCGTAGTGTCAGAGCCCTCAGTCAACGGGGGTGGTGGCCGATGGCCGACCAACAGCAACTCGACACAACCGTCTCGGCAACGCCGCCACCGTCAGCTCCGCCACCGGCCCCGCCGGGGTGGACGGGCGCCGCGATGGCCGTCAACGCCGTGCGCCGAATGCCCACGCCGATGATCGTCTCCCTGCAGCCGACCGGGTTCGACCCGATGCTCATCGACATGCGCGGCTACGTCTACCAGTGGGGCGCGCCGCTCACCGAATTTCCCGACAGCCCTGAGACGGTGCTCATTGGCACGCGCGCGATTCGGGATGCGGAGCCCGCGTTCGCCGGTGACGACTTCGTCGACCACCCCCCGGCGTTCGCCGGCTCGGCGCTCGAACCCCTGCTGTGGCTCATCGGCACCCGCGCGTTCGAGGGCGGCCGGGCGTCGTGGCTGCGCTCGGGCGATCGCTACCGCTTGTACCGGTGGCCCGATTTCTCGTTGTTGCCGATGACCGACGACGAGCGACGCGTGGTCAAAGCAAGCGCAGCAGCCTTTATGGTCATCGAGAAGCTCGCCGCGAAGGCGAAGGTCGAAGTGGCCACGGCACAGCGGGTCATCAACGCCCTCAGTCTGATGGGTTTCTTGCGGCGCCATGCGGCTGCGGACGCCGCCCCGGATGCACCGCCGCCGCCCCGAATGGGCGGCTTACCCGGCGCGTAGGGACGGCGCCTGGTATCCTGGAAGACGGTCTCGGCCCGCACAACGGCAGCCGAGACGTACCAGGGGGTCTCACACTCATGCCCAAGCACCGCAATGTCACCGCTCTTCCGGTTTTCCGCCGGCACACATGGTCGACGGTTCGCACGGTCTTTGTCTCGATCGTTGCCGGCCTCGTCGTGATGGCGACGATGGGTTTCTCGACACCCACGCAGACGGAAGTGTTTGCCGCCTACATCGATGACAACGCCCAGTCCCTTGCTGCGGTGACATCGACCGACGCAGTGCCGCCCGTTGAGCGCCACAGCTTCAGTGCGACGCCCGGACCCGAGACGCTCATCACGAGTGGCACCAATTACGACTGGGCGAAGCTCGTGCTGCTGTTGGGCGAGTTTCCGATCACGGAGAGCAATGTGACTGTCGTCACGCGGTGGATGCGGCAAGAGAACTACGTCGACACCTGGTTCTTGCGCAACAATCCCCTCAACAACGGCTGGGGTTCGGGTGGTGGTGGTGGCACCGGTCGCTATGTCGATCTCGTGGATGCGGCGGCTAACGCCGCCGAGGCTCTCAACACACTGCCGCGCTACGGCGAGATCGTGGCGACGCTCCGAGCGTCGGCGCCGACCGACGAGGTCGAGCGAGCCATCTGGTTCTCGGGGTGGGCGACGGGCATGTACAACCAGGGCGCGCACTGGTCGTACAACCCGGTACCCGTGGTGACGGCGCCGCCGAGCGCCTGGGGGCGGTAGCTCCCAAACGCCCGGCGTGCGCGGGGCATCCGTTCGATCGTCATCGCGGCGGCACCATCAGAAGCGCCGAGCGCACCATCTGACGCTCTCGGCGCTCGGTTTCTCGCGCCGTGCGATTCCTCGTGGCCCGCTCGTCGTGTTCGGTTGTCTTCGCGGGGTGCTGCGGGCTAATGCGAACGACGGGGTTGGTCAAGGTGGTCATGACAAAGTTCCTCACTGCGGAGGCCGTGCTCGCGCGTCACGCGGTGGCGACGACGGTCGCGCACGACCGGATGAGCCGCTCGTGGCGGCAGAGGGAGCGGCAGACGCACACACACGAGAGCGTGGGCATGCGGCGGCCGAGGGGGGATCAGCGGAGGGCGCTGCGCTGGATCAGCGGGGGTCTCCGTGCGCAGGGCGCTGGTCTAATCAGGCGGTGAGTGCGCCGACGGGGCCGGCGGTGGTGGGAATCATTCCCAGAGCGAATCGAATCATCACAGTCGGCCTCCTTTCGTCGAGTGGCGCTCGATGAACCTAGTCCGGGCGTGGGCGCCGGTGCAAGGAGAATTCCCGGGCGTGTCACTTTTGTCACCGTTTCGTTACTGTGGCCCGATGGCTCAATCATCGTCGTCGACCGGCGACCCGCGCCGCCCCGCTGGGGTCACCGTCATTGGCGTGCTCGCGTACATCGGCGGTGTGTTTGACATCGTGGGCGGCTCGATGCTGCTCGTGCTTGCCACGGGTGCGGCGCTCGTCTCGAACCCCCTTCCGGGTGGTCTGCTCACGGCGATCACGATCATCGTCTCCGGCGTCATTGTGCTCGTCGTCGCCGGAGGTCTGCTGCGCGGGAGCAGGCTGTCGCGCATCATCTTGACGATCGTGCGCGGGGTGTCGATCGTGTCGCAGATTCTCGCCATTACCTCGGGAGGGCTCGCACTCTTCGTGGGTATCGTCAGTGTGCTGATCTCGGCCATCGTGCTCAGTTGGCTGTGGACGCCGCGCGCCAACGCCTACTTTTCGCGGGCGTGAGCGCGTTCGATTAGCGGAACGAGAGCAGGTAGTTCGCGCCCGAGCCGGTGCGCGGAGGCAGTAGGCCGTCGCGCAGGCGCGAGAGTCCGTCGATCACCAGGTCGACCATGAGGGCGTACTCCTCGGCGTGGTCGTGGTGCTCGCGAATCGTGACGCTGATGCCCGGGTAGTCAGCCGTGAGGTCGCCGTTGTACAGCGCCTGCACGCGGTCGCCGAGTGCCGCGGCGGTGGGGCGTCGCGCCTGCTGTGCGGTGAAGCCCATGATGGTTCCGTCGACGATGTGCAGTCCGTGGTGCGCGAGCTGCGGGGTGAAGCCCGCCTCGAGCAGAGCCGTCGTGATCGCCTCGGCATACCGCAAACGGCCGTCGCCTACGAGCGGACGCTTGGTTACGAGCTCGACGGCCCACGGTTGCGCCAGCAGCACGCCATGTGCGCGGTGCATGATCGCGCCGAGACGTTCGCGCCAATCACCGGTGACGACATCGGCCGGATCGATCCAGCTGAGCACGATCGTGTCGACCATGGCATCGAGAAGGGCCTCTTTGCTCGGCACGTGGCGATACAGCGACATCGCTTCGACACCCAGCTCGGTGCCGAG
>JAYUKK010000056.1:0-5042 GCA_043764515.1 Microbacterium sp. | reverse complement strand
AGTCTGCCCCAGTACGATGAACGCATCATGACCACCGTGTACGACTGCTCTATCGAGAGCGAGCTGCTCGAGGGTTTGCGGGCGGCTCGCGGCGCCATCGGCCGGGGTGAACTGGTCGTGATTCCCACCGACACCGTGTACGGGCTCGCTGCCGACGCGTTTCGACCGGCAGCAGTGCAACGCCTTCTTGATGCGAAAGAGCGAGGCCGTGATGCCCCGCCGCCCGTTCTGATCCCGGGCATTCCGACCTTGAACGCCCTCGCTGAAAGTGTGCCCGAGGTCGTCGAGCGTCTCGCCAAAGAGTTTTGGCCTGGCGGCCTCACGATCATCGTCGAGGCGCGTGAGTCGCTCGCCTGGGATCTCGGCGAGACGCGCGGCACCGTCGCTCTCCGCATGCCCGACACGAAGCACACCTTGCACTTGCTCGCCGATACCGGCCCCCTGGCTGTCTCGAGCGCCAACATCAGCGGGATGCCCGCCGCAACGACGGCGCAGGAGGCACTCGCGATGCTCGGCGATCGCGCGAGTGTTTACCTCGACGGCGGCGCCGTGGGCGGCGCGCTCGCGGCTGGCAGCGACGCTGGCTCGACGATCGTCGACGCGACGAGCCTGCACTTGCCCGAGGGCAAGCTGCGCATCGTGCGCCATGGCGTCATTTCCGACGCCGAGATCATCCGTGTTGCGGGCGCCGGGTTCGTGTCGTGACTTTTTATCTGCTCGTCGCCCTGATCGCGGGCCTCGTGAGTTTTGGCGCCTCGTGGGGGGTGTTGCGGCTGAGCCATCGCTTCAAGCTCTACCCGGGCATCCGCGATCGCGACGTGCACACAACGCCGACCCCACGCCTCGGCGGCATCGCGATCGTCATCGGCATTGTTTTCGCACTCTCGATCGCCTCGCAAATCAGCTGGTTTGACCTTGTTTACGCTGACCCATTCCCGATCATCGCGATTATCGTCTCGGCGCTGGTGATGCTCGGCCTCGGAGTTGTCGACGACCTGTACGACCTCAACTGGATGACCAAGCTCGCCGGCCAGTTCCTCATCGCCGGCTTCCTCGCATGGTCGAGCCTGCAAATCACCTCCCTGCCGATCGGCCCCGACGGCGGCATCGCATTGCTGTCGCCCACCTTGTCGCTCATCGTCACGGTGCTCGCCGTCGTCCTCGTCATGAACGCCGTGAATTTCATCGACGGCCTCGACGGGCTCGTCGCAGGTGTCACGATCATCGCGGGCACGGTGTTTTTCATCTATAGCTACCTGCTGTCGATCGACACGGCGCAGACAGCCTTCAACCTCGCCTCGCTTGTCATGGCTGTTCTGCTCGGTGCCACCGCGGGCTTCTTGCCGTTCAACTGGCATCCCGCGAAGATTTTCATGGGCGACGGGGGAGCCCTTGTTGTCGGCATGCTCATGGCCGTCTCGACGATCTCGGTCACGGGCCAGATCGACCCGGGAATTGACCGCAGCCAGCTCGTCCCGGCCTTTATTCCGCTGCTGCTGCCGTTCGCCGTTCTCATCGTGCCCCTGCTTGACTTCGGCCTGGCCGTTCTGCGGCGCTTGCGCGCAGGCAAGTCGCCCTTCAGCGCCGACCGCAAGCACTTGCACCATCGTCTGCTCGACATGGGGCACTCGCACTTCCACGCCGTGCTGATCTTTTACGCATGGACGGCCGTTGTCGCCTTCGGAGCCCTTCTGTTCTTGTTCTGGACCTGGTGGTGGGCACTCACCGCCATGGTGGTCGGCCTCGTGGCGTGCACACTAGTGACGCTTGCCCCCCTGAGCCGACGCAAGCGCATTGAGGCCGTCGCGCAATCAACGCCCGAGGGCGAAAGTGTGCTTTCTCGATTTGATCCGCTGGATGCTGCGGCTCCTGAATCTCTCGATGACGACGAACTCGTCGCCACCCGACCGGAGGAACCCTGATGGCTGTGCACGACCCTCGACCGTCGACCGCCGCTCCCGTTCTGCGCCGCGCGCTGATCTACGGTGCCGGCCTCTCGTTCGCGATTGCTGTCATCGGCAGCGTCGTGGGGGCTCTCGTGGCCGAGTTGCCGGGCATGCTGAGCGCGCTCATCGGCGCGGGAATGGGCTTCGTGTTTCTGGCGCTCACGGCAGCAAGCATCCTGCTGGCTGATCGTGTGACGGGCAGCGACCTGCTGTCGCCCGCCTACTTTGGCATTGTCATTGGTTCGTGGATTCTCAAGTTCATTGTTTTTCTTGTGCTCATCTTCACGCTGCGCGACGCGGACTTTGTCGAGCCAGTCGTGCTCTTCGCGTGCCTCGTCGCTGCGGTCATCGGCGGGCTCGTGACCGACATCGTCGCGGTCACGCGCTCGCGGGTGCCGTACGTTGATGTGCAGTTGCCCCGGAAAGACGAAATTCCCGACCTGTGACGGGTGCTTTCCGCCTGGGTGATGACGACACCGCCGTTCATCGGTGGCCCGTTCTCTTGGTAGGGTAGAAACACCGCCGCCGATCGCCGCGAAGCCGACCGTTTCGCCCCGATGCTGGAGACTCCCCTGAGCGCTGCTGCCCTGATCCCCGCCCTCGCTTTTGCGACCGCTCCCGCGACGGATGCTCCGGAGTTCAAGGGCCCGTCGATCAACGACTTCTTCCCGCCGGCGATCTTTTTCGAAGGCAGTGAGTTCTTCGAGATGAACCGCATCATGCTGCTGCGGCTTGTGATCGTCGCCCTCATCTTCCTGCTCTTCTGGCTCGGTACGCGCAAAATGTCCCTCGTGCCTGGCCGTTTCCAGGGCACGATCGAGATGGGCCTCGACTTCGTGCGCGTGAACATCGCCGAAGACCTCCTGGGCAAGAAAGATGGCAAGCGGTTCTTGCCGCTTTTGACCACCATTTTCTTCCTCGTGTTGTTTATGAACCTCACGGGCATTGTGCCGGGCATCAACATTGCGGGTACTTCGGTGATCGGTTTGCCGCTCGTGCTTGCGGTGGCGGCATACATCGCCTTCATTTGGGCCGGTTTGCGCAAGCACCCGTGGGCGTTCCTGCGCAACGCGCTTTTCCCGCCCGGGGTTCCGTGGTTCCTGTACATCATCGTGACGCCCATCGAATTCATCTCGATGTTCATCTTGCGACCGGTGACGCTCACACTCCGACTCCTCATGAACATGATCGTCGGCCACCTTCTGCTGGTGCTGTTCTTCTCGGCCACGGCCTTCTTCATGGTCGAGCTGGGCGGCTGGTGGATCGCCGCGAGCGCGGTAACACTCACGTTCGGCATCGCATTCACCTTCTTCGAGATCCTGGTCTCGACCCTGCAGGCTTACGTCTTCGCTCTGCTGACCGCTGTTTACATCCAGCTCGCGCTGGCAGACGAGCACTAAAACCCGAAGCCGGGCACCCGCCCGCTTCACTCCGAAACGGAAGGAAACACCCATCGTGGACGCAAACACGGTTCTCGCCGAGATCAACGGCAACATCGCCACCGTTGGCTATGGCCTGTCGGCGATTGGCGCCGGTGTCGGCGTGGGCATCGTCGTCGGCAAGACGATTGAGTCGGTCGCTCGCCAGCCTGAACTGCAGGGTCGCCTCACGGTGCTCATGTACATCGGTATCGCCTTCACCGAGGCGCTCGCGTTCATCGGCATCGCGACGTACTTCATCTTCACGAACTAGGAATCGCACCCATGCTCGCAGAGCTCATCATCGCGGCGGAGGAGACTCCGAACCCGCTGCTTCCGGCGTGGTACGACATCACGTACTCGCTGATTCCCTTCATCCTCGTGCTGCTGTTGTTCTGGCGCGTCGTTCTGCCTCGTATGCAGAAGACGCTCGACGAGCGCGCGGCCAAGATCGAAGGTGGCATCGCGAAGGCCGAGTCGGCGCAGGCCGAGGCCGCCGCAGCCCTCGAGCAGTACAACGCCCTGCTCGCTGAGGGTCGTGCCGAGGCAGCGAAGATTCGCGAGCAGGCTCGTGCTGAGGGCGGCGCCATCCTCGCTGAGCTCAAAGAGTCGGCGCAGGCCGAGGCCGCCCGCATCACGGCGACCGCCAAGCAGCAGATTGAGGCCGAGCGCCAAGCCGCGCTCGTCTCGCTCCGTGCTGAGGTCGGCTCGCTCGCTCTCGATCTCGCGAGCGGCGTCATCGGTGAGAGCCTCAACGATGACAAGCGCGCGACCGCACTGGTCGACCGCTTCCTCGCCGAGCTCGAAAGCGACGCGGCGAACTCGAAGAAGGCGGCCCGATAACCATGGGTTCAGCGACGCGAAGCGCACTGCAGGCGGCCCGCTCGGCGCTGGCCGCATCGTCGGGTGTCGATCTTGCCGCGGGCGAGCAGCTGCTCGCCGCCGCGCGCACGATCGGTGGGTCGACTCAGCTGCTGAGCGCGCTCTCGAACCCTTCGGCTGACACGGCCGGCACCAAGGCACTCGTAGCTGCAGTGTTCGCCGAGATCGGCCCAGCCGCTCGTGGCCTCGTCGAGGTCGTGGCGAGCAGCCGGTGGTCGAGCGGTGACGACTTGCTCGCCGGGCTCGAAGAGTTGGGCATCCGTGCGATCGCCGCCACGTCGGCGACGTCGGGCCAGATCGAAGCCGAACTGTTCGAATTCGGTCGTGCCGTGACGTCGGATGCTGAGCTTGAGCTCGTCATCGGCAGCAAGCGCGACTCCGCCGCCGGAAAGCTTGGTCTCGTGCAGAGCCTGCTCGGGGGCAGTGCCTCGGCTCAGACCGTGGCGATCGCCGGGCACCTCGTGCAGCAGCCGCGCGGCCGCCGCATCGGGGAGCTCGTGCGCGGCGCAGCGGCCATCGTCGCCGACACTGCCGGCAAGGGCGTGGCGACCGTTACGGTCGCCCGGCCCCTCTCGGCCGCGCAGCTCAGCGCCGTGACCGCGAGCATCGCTCGCCGCTACGGTCGCGAGCACGTCGTCAACCAGGTCATTGACTCCGCCCTCGTGGGCGGCGTTCGCGTGCAGGTCGGCGATGAGGTCATCGACGGCAGCATCGCGTCGCGACTGGCCGACATGAAGCTTCAGCTCGCCGGCTAGGCGCGCCCCAGACACAACCAGACGAGCAGCCGCAAGGCGAC
>JAYUKK010000055.1:0-5075 GCA_043764515.1 Microbacterium sp. | reverse complement strand
GCGTTCGCCGCCGACGTGCTCGAGAGCACGGCCGAGACGCTCGCGATCGCGCGCTAACGACCGACTAGTTACGCGCGGCCCCGTCAGAGGCCGTGACGACAAACGTGTCGGGCTGGCCGAACGCGTGCTCGCCAAACGCGTTGTCAACGGCGACCTGCACGCGCGAGAGGTCACCGAGCCGAACGAGTGCGATGGCCGCGCCGCCGAATCCACCGCCGGTCATGCGGGCGCCGATCGCTCCGGCGCCGACGGCGGTCTCGACCGCAAGGTCGAGTTCGGGCACCGAGATCTCGAAGTCATCGCGCATGCTGCGGTGCGAGGCATCCAGCAAATCGCCAATGGCCGACGCGCCCTGGGCCTTCAGCACCGCCACAGTGTGGAGCACGCGCTGGTTCTCGGTGATGACGTGGCGGATGCGCCGAAAGGTGACGTCGTCGAGTAACTCGTGAGCGCGCGGCAGGTCATCGACCGTCAGATCGCGGAGCGAGGATGCGCCCAACGCCGCCGCCCCGCGCTCGCACGCGGCGCGGCGCTCGCCATATCCACCCGTGGCGTGGCTGTGCTTGACGCCCGTGTCGATGACGAGAATGGCGAGCCCTGCTTCGGCGAGCCCGAGCGGAACAAGCTCGCTCTCGAGCGTGCGGCAGTCGAGAAAGACCGCGTGGTCAGCCTCGCCGAGCAGCGACGCTGACTGATCCATGATGCCGGTGGGTGCGCCAACGGCGACGTTCTCCGCGCGCTGGCCGACGCGCGCGAGCGTGCGCCGGTCGAGGCCGAGCTGCCAGACGTCGTTGAGGGCCAGGGCCACGGCACTCTCGATGGCGGCCGAGCTCGAGAGCCCGGCGCCGACGGGAACGTCGGAGTCGATAAACAGGTCGACGCCCGGCACGCCAGCGAGGTCGGCGCCAAACTCGCTGAAGGCCCACGCCACGCCCAGGGGGTAGGCCGACCAGCCGTTGAGAGCATCGGGGTTGAGTGCGTCGAGGTCGATCTCGGCAAGCTCGTCAGCGAACGTGCTTGCGACGCGCACGCGACGATCGTCGCGCACGCCAAGGGCGACGACCGTGCGACGGTCAATCGCGAACGGCAGAACGAAACCCTCGTTGTAGTCGGTGTGCTCGCCGATCAGGTTCACACGACCAGGCGCCGACCACAAGCCGTCGGGCGCCGACCCGAAGACAGCTTCGAATCCGGCGCGTGCGTCGTCGCGAATGTCAGTCATTACCCGTGCTCTCAATTCCCTCGCGGATGAACGCGGCCTGTGCTTCGGGCGCGACGTCGCCGATGAAGGCGCCCATCGCGGCCTCCGAGCCGGCCAGATACTTCAGTCTGTCAGCGCCGCGGCGCGGGCTCGTCACCTGCAGCATGAGCCGCACGGTCTCGCGCCCGACGTGCACGGGCGCCTGATGCCAGGCGGCGATGTACGGCGTCGGCGTCGGGTACAGCGCGTCGATGCCCCGCAACAGTCGGCGGTACAGAGGGGCCAGCTCGTCCTTCTCGGCCTCGGTGAGCGCGGCGAAGTCGGGCATGTGGCGGTGCGGGAGCACGTGCACCTCGATGGGCCAGCGGGCGGCGAAGGGAACGAAGGCGGTGAAGTGTTCGCCGCGCAGCACGACGCGCTCGCTCGACTGTTCGCTCTCAAGCACGCGCGCGAAGAAGTCGGGGCCGACAGATTCGATCGAGCGCAGCAGCGCGCTCGTCCGTGGCGTGACGAAGGGGTAGGCGTAGATCTGCCCGTGCGGGTGCGGCAGGGTCACTCCGATCTCGGCTCCGCGGTTCTCGAACGGGAATACCTGGTGAACGCCCGGAAGTGCGCTGAGCGCGGCCGTGCGGTGCGCCCAGGCCTCGATCACCGTGCGCGCGCGACTCACGGTCTGCGAGCCGAACGAGCCTTCCTGGTCGGGAGAGAAGCACACGACCTCGCAGCGCCCCACGCTCGTGCGCACGCGACCGATGCCGATTTCGGTGAGGTCATCGAGCCCCGCGGGCGCGTTGTCGTGCTCGAAGGCCGGGCCGAAGCTGGGGGAGCGGTTCTCAAACACAGCGACGTCGTAGTTGCTCGGAATCTCGCTGGGGTTCGCGTCACTTGCGGGCGCGAGCGGGTCTTGATTCGGCGGCGGCATGAACACGCGGTTCTGCCGGTTGCTCGCGATCGACACCCACTCGCCTGTGAGCACGTCTTGTCGCATGCTCGCCGTCTCGGGCCGCGGGTCGAGCACACGGCGGTCGATCGACCGTTCGGTGCCGAGCGTCGTGTCGGCATCGTCGACGTAAATGAGCTCGCGGCCGTCGGCGAGCGTCGTGGAGTGGAAGCGGATCGTCACCTCACGATGCTATGGCCGCAGGCTTGCGGAATCACAAGCAGTACGCTTTCGATATCGACAGATTGCGAAAGGAGCGGGCCGTGGACGCCGCACCGCTTCGTCGCGATCGTATGGCAGCATCCGTCGCCCGCCGGGGTTTTGCCCGTGTCGCCGACCTCGCGCGAGAGCTCGGCGTGAGCGAGGTCACCGTGCGCACCGACCTTGCGGCTCTCGAGAGCGACGGCCGCGTCACTCGGGTGCACGGGGGCGCGATGCCGCGCGGTCTTGTTGCAGAGCGCGAGAGCAGCCTCGAGCAGTCGCGCACGCGACTAACGCGCGTCAAGCAGGCCATCGGCATAGAGACCGCGGCGCGCGTGCGGTCAGGCGAAAGCGTGCTGCTCGACGTGGGGTCAACGACGCTTGCCGTGGCCCAGGCGCTGGTGGCGCGCACCGACCTCGACGAGGTCGTGGTCGTCACCAACGGTCTCGCGATTGCCCTCGCTCTCGAGCCCGCGATTCCGCGCTTCACGATCGTCGTGACCGGGGGCACCCTCCGGTCGCTGCAGCACTCGCTGGTCAATCCGCTCGCGACGACGCTGCTCGACGATGTGCGCGTTGACCTCGCGATTCTCGGCGCGACGGGCATCGAGGCCCAGGCGGGCGTCACCAACGTGAATCTGCCCGAAGCCGAGGTCAAGCGCCGCATGGTCGCGAGCGCCGCTCGGCGCGTGCTCGCCGCCGACTCGTCGAAGCTCGGGCAGGTGCACTTGGGCCGGGTTGCCACGCTCGATGAGCTTGACGAGCTCATCACCGACAATGCGGCGACGGATGCTGTGCTCACGCCCCTGCGAACGGCAGGCCTGCGCGTGACCACCGTGACGCCGGGCCGCGCGTAAAGTGACCGCATGAGCACTCCTCCCACAGGCGAGCAGTACACCCTGCACCACGACGGCGCCCACGGCCCGGTCGAGGCAACGATTACCTCGGTGGCCGCGGCGCTCCGGCACCTCACCGTGGACGGGCACGATCTCGTCCAGGGCTTCACCGAGGACGAGATCCCGCCCTTCGGCTGCGGCATCGTGCTCGTGCCATGGCCCAATCGCGTGCGCGATGGTCGTTGGGTGCTCGACGGTGCCGTGCAGCAGCTCGACCTCACGGAGGTTGACCGCACCAATGCCATCCACGGTCTCTTGCGCAACACCCCGTATCAGCTGGTCGACAAGACCGACGATTCGGTCACGCTCGGGGCAGCCGTCGTGCCACAGCACGGCTACCCGTTCCACCTCTGGACGACGGTGGAGTACCGGCTCACCGGCAACGGCGTGCGCGTCACGCACAGCGTCACGAATCTCGGTGACCAGCCGGCGCCCTACGCCGTCGGTACGCACCCCTTCATCCGCGTCGGCGCGCACCCCGTCGAAGAACTCACGATCACGGCCCGCACGCTCGAGCACGTCATGGTCGACGAACGACTCAACCCCGTGGGTTTCGAACCTGCGACGGGGCCGTGGGATCTCACCGAGGGCCGCATTGTCGGTGAGCTCGCGCTCGATGACGCTTTCCGCATCGAGCCGGATGCTGACGGAGTCACGCGCACGGTTCTCTCAGCGCCCGACGGCTCGGAGACCGAGATGTGGCAAGACGGCGACTGGGAGTGGCTACAACTGTTCATTACGCGCAGCTATCCCACGGCTGGGGGGCCCGTCACGGCCATCGCTGTCGAGCCGATGACGGCCCCGGCCGATGCGCTCAACTCGGGGCTCGGCCTTCGGTACATCGAGCCTGGGGCATCGTGGTCGGGCAACTGGGGAATCTGCCGGCCGGCCTGAGCGATCATCCGCTCTCTGTCTGACGCGATTGCCCTCAAACGGGGGGTAACAGGTGGGTGTACGGTGCCCGTGACTGCTGGTTGGATGAGCGCAGGGGCTTGGGATCGGCCCCGCGTACTCTTCGTACGCTTTCGACGGGGGAGTCGATCATGGCCATTGCACCAAAAACCATTGCGCTGATCGTTGGTGGGCTTGTCGTCGTGGGCGGAGGGTTCGCTCTCGCTCCGGTGCTCGGCGATCTCTTCACGCGGTCGGTGGCCCCGACGTCAGAAGTTCTCGGCGCGCCGGTTGAGTACGCGACTAACGACGCGGGCGAGACCTATGGCAGCCCCATTGATGGTTCAGTGCCCGACCTCATTGCCGCACGGTCAGACGACGGCGTCATTGGCTACGTGCGGGTGAGCGAGCTCGACCAGCAGCGCAACCTCGCGAAGTCGACGACGAATCCCGACGCAGTCTTCGCCGTCGACGTCTACGAGTCCGACGGCGTGACCGTCGTTGGCTCGCTCGCTGTGACGGCCGACACTCCCGGCGCACGCGATGGGTTCAACACGTAGGTCGTTGACGTCGTAACGGTAGGCCCCGTCGGGCTCGAACCGACGACCCGCGGATTAAAAGTCCGCTGCTCTACCAACTGAGCTAGAGGCCCCTGCGGGTCTAATCTATCGCGACTCAGCAGCTCGTGTGGCGGGCTAGCGTTAGGACCATGGTCGATCGCCCGCACCGCCCCGTGCGCCTGCCGAGTGACGCTTTTGACGTGCACGAGGGCGGGCTCGACCCCGCCGTAATCCTGCGCATCGCCCACGACTCCGCTCGCGCTCTTGTGCACCGTGTTCGGGCGAGCGATGACCCCGACCTCGTCGAGCGCATGGTCGCCTACACCGATGAGCACGGGCTCGAGACCCTTGCCGAGCTGTGGTCGCGCGCCGGCGCGCGAACGCTC
>JAYUKK010000054.1:0-5103 GCA_043764515.1 Microbacterium sp. | reverse complement strand
CGGGATGGTCGAGCGAGCTGGCAGGTGCGAGGAGCACCGAGGTGCCGTCGTCACTCAGCACCGACACCGCGTCAGCCGTGAGTGCACCCGACTCGGCCCAGGCGACCCCGCCGAGGGTGGCGGGCCAGGCCGTCAACTCGCCGAGAGTGACCGAGTCCTCGGGCGACGGAGTGGGCGCAGTTGTCGCCGCCGGATCGGTCGCCGCCGAGCTCACAATGCCGGTGCCCTCGGGTCGAGGCAGCGGGACCGATCCCGCTGCGATCGTGACGAGCGGATCAGCGTCAGCCCAGGGCAAGAGGAAGCTCTCGTTCGGCGCGGCAAGCAGGCGCTCGAGGAACACTGTGGCGTCAGCCGGGGCGTTGCCGTCAAGGATGCGGATGGATGCGATCACGCGTGGGTCGATGGCGAGCAGCACGGGCCGACCTGCAACCGCATCGAGAGTGCGAGTGAGAGTACCTCCGGGGGCCGTGTACGCGGCAAGAACCTCGGCCGAGAGGAACCCCGCAGGTTCGCCGGGCGTTGCGATAGCGGCGACAAACGTGGTTGCTGCAACGGGCGTCGTCGTGGAGTCGGGTATCCACACCACCGCGGTTCTATCGAGAGCGATCGGAGCAGCGTCGGTGGGCGCATCAGCCGCCGTGGCCCTGACCGTGGCCAGTCTCGCCCCGAACGAACCGTCAAAAGCGGACTCCGAAGCAGGCACGATGAGATCGAGCACAGCGCTCGCATCGGGCTCCAGTGATGACACCCGGGCCGATGCCACGGTGTCCGCACTCGTCGCGATGGTCGCACCGTCGAACCACTCAGAGAGTTGCGCGGCGTCGGCCACCGTCGAGCCGTCGACACTGAGGCTCACGACGAGGTCGCCCGTTGCGACCGAGCCGGTGTTGGTGATGGTGACGCGAACGCTCGCGGGCTCGCCCGAACGAACGATCCCCGACGAGCTAGGGGCAGCGATGAGTTCGATCGCGACCTCGTCAGCATTCTCGACCGAGGAAGCGCTCGCCGTGTTCTGTGCCGGTGACGGCGCGACAGCAAGGAGTGTGAATGTCGCCGCGAGCCCCAGGGCAGCGACGGCTCGACCGGTTCGTGAGAGCGCGAGGCGACCCCCTCGTTCCTGCTCGGCCACCATGGGGGAAGTCTAGACTCTGGTGACTATGGAGAGCGTGGCCGAGGCCGTCACCCGACTCGAGGCTCTCGCATCGTCGGAGCCGTTGGCCACGCTCGCCGAACGCTTCGCCTCCGCGGGGCACGAGTTGGCGCTCGTCGGGGGCCCCGTGCGCGATGCGTTTCTCGGTCGAGCGATCAACGATCTCGACCTCACGACGTCGGCGCGTCCCGACGACATCATCCGCATCGTCTCCCCTATCGCGGATGCTCACTGGGACATCGGGCGCGCATTCGGCACCATCGGCGCGCGCCTCGGCGACGACACGGTCGAAATCACGACCTACCGCGCCGATGCGTACTCGCCCGATTCGCGCAAGCCCGAGGTTGCCTTCGGAGACACGCTCGAGGGTGACCTCATCCGTCGCGACTTCACGATCAATGCCATGGCCCTGCGGTTGCCGTCTCGAACGCTCGTCGATCCGTCGGGCGGGCTCGATGATCTCTTCGCACGTCGTCTCATGACACCCGGTAGCCCCGATGATTCGTTCGGCGACGATCCCCTGCGCATGCTGCGTGCCGCGCGCTTTGCCGCCCAGCTCGAAGTGGAGCTCGACGACGCCGTCATCGAGGCCATGGAGCGGATGCGCGATCGTTTAGACATCGTCTCGGCCGAGCGCGTGCGCGACGAGCTTGTCAAGCTGCTCAGCACGGCCTCTCCCCGACGGGGTCTCTCGTTGCTCGTCGACACCGGCCTTGCTGAACTCGTGCTGCCGGAATTGCCTGCTCTGCGGCTGGAGGTCGACGAGCACGCCCACCACAAAGACGTCTACGAGCACTCGCTCACGGTTCTCGAGCAGGCCATCGAGCTCGAGGCCGAGCGCACCCCTGCCGCGGTCCCCGATATCGTTCTGCGCCTTGCGGCTCTACTGCACGACATCGGCAAGCCCACAACGAAGAGGGTTGAGGCGGCCGGTGCCGTGACCTTCCACCACCACGATGTGGTCGGGGCAAAGCTTGCGCGCAAGCGCCTTACCGCGTTGCGCTTTGACAAAGAAACGATCACCGCCGTCAGCAGGCTCATTGAGCTGCACTTGCGCTTCTTTGGGTACAGCGACGCACCGTGGACCGACTCCGGCGTGCGCCGCTACGTGCGGGATGCGGATGCTCTGCTCGAGCGCCTCCACATCCTCACCCGCGCTGACGTCACGACCCGCAATCGCCGCAAAGAGGCGCGACTGCGCGGTGCCTACGACGAGTTGGAGCGCCGCATCGCCGCGCTTGCCGAGCAAGAAGAACTGCAGTCGATTCGACCCGATCTCGATGGTGAGCAGATCATGGAGCTGCTCGATCTGCGCCCTGGTCCCGTGGTGGGCGAGGCGTACCGCTTTTTGCTCGAGCAACGTCTCGATGAAGGCCCGCTCGGTGCGGCGGAAGCCGAACGCCGCTTACGGGCATGGTTTGCCGATCGCGGCTAATGTCGCCCCGATGGTTTGAGCCGCGGCCGTCATCAGACTAGACTCTGCAGGTTGCCCCGGCGCTTTCGCGCGTGGGCGCACGATGCCATAACCCTCCTGCTGCAGACCGTCTGCAGCCGTTCGAGTCCGAAGGAGGTGGGTGAGTCATGCATCAGTACGAATTAATGGTCATTCTCGACCCGGAGATCGATGAGCGCACTGTCGCTCCGAGCCTGGACAAGTTCCTTGGCGTGATCCGGAACGAAGGCGGCTCGATTGAGACCGTCGACATTTGGGGCCGCCGTCGCCTCGCTTACGAGATCAACAAGAAGACCGAGGGCATCTATGCCGTCGTCAACTTCACGGCGTCTCCTGCGGCAACGCAAGAGCTCGACCGCCAGTTGAAGCTCAGCGAGGCCGTCATGCGCACGAAGGTGCTGCGCACGGAAGAGGCCGTCGCCCGCGCTGCGTCGATCGAGGCTGAGAACTCGGCTCGCGCTGAGGCGAAGGCTGCGCGCGCCGCGGTTGCCGCCACCAAGGCCGCGTCAAGCGCCACGGCAGCGGAGTAGTCGTGGCCGGCGAGACGATCATCACCGTTGTCGGCAACCTCACGGCCGACCCCGAACTGCGCTACACGCAGAGCGGACTCGCCGTCGCGAACTTCACGATCGCGTCGACCCCGCGTTCGTTCGACCGTGCGTCGAACGAGTGGAAAGACGGTGACGCCCTGTTCCTGCGCGCAAGCGTGTGGCGCGAATTCGCCGAGCACGTGGCGAGCTCGCTCACGAAGGGCAGCCGTGTCATCGCTCAGGGTCGACTCAAGCAACGGTCGTACGAGACCAAAGAGGGCGAGAAGCGCACCACCATCGAGCTGGAGGTCGACGAGATCGGCCCCAGCTTGCGGTACGCGACTGCCCAGGTCACCCGCAGCGCCGGTGGCGCTGGTGGTGGCGCGATGGGCGGCGGCCGCAGTGGCGGCGCTCCGATCGCCGACGAACCGTGGGGTGCTCCGGCTTCGGCCAGCGCTCCCGCGGGCGGCGACGTGTGGAACACGCCCGGCTCGTTCTCGGACGACACCCCCTTCTGATCCGCTCGGTTCTCTGAGCGAATCACTTCTGAACATCCCGTAAGAAAAGGACAACCACATGGCTGGCAAGAGCAGCGGCGACCGCCGCAAGCCTCGCGGTGGCAAGGGCGCGAAGAACGCCGCACCCGCGAAAGCGATCCGCGTCGGCGTCATTGACTACAAAGACGTCGCAACCCTCCGCAAGTTCATCTCGGAGCGCGGGAAGATCCGCGCCCGTCGCATCACCGGTGTCTCCGTGCAGGAGCAGCGCCTCATCGCCCGCGCCGTCAAGAACGCGCGCGAGATGGCACTGCTTCCGTACGCCGGCGCGGGCCGATAGGAGTACCTGATGTCGAAGCTCATTCTCACGCAGGACGTTACCGGTCTCGGTGCTCCTGGCGATGTCGTCGAGGTCAAGAACGGGTACGCCCGCAACTACCTCATCCCTCAGGGTCTTGCTGTGGCGTGGAGCCGCGGTGGCGAGAAGCAGGTCGACTCGATCAAGGCAGCCCGCGCAGCGCGCGAGCACGCCACGATCGAAGAGGCCCTCGACCTGAAGGCCCGTCTCGAAGCGAACCCCGTGACGCTCACCGTCAAGGCTGGCGCCGAAGGGCGCCTGTTCGGCTCGGTCAAGACCGGTGACGTGGCAGAGGCAGTTGCCGCTTCCGGTCTCGGCTCGATCGACAAGCGTCTGCTCGAGCTCGTTGCGCCCATCAAGGGGCTCGGCCAGCACGAAGCGATTCTCAAGCTGCGCGACGGCGTCGTGGCAACCATCACCATCACGGTCGTGGCCGCTAAGTAGTCGTTCTCACCATCACTCAGCGGTACTCGCGCTTCGGCGTGAGTACCGCTTTGTGCTTCCCCCTGTCAAGGGGTAGACGGCTTGTTCGTCCACAGCTTTGATCACCCGAGCGACAAGTCTCAGGGGTCACTTGAAGCCTGTTTCTCCACACGCGGTGTGAAGAGTTAAATCCCAGGTCAGAACCGTTTTTCATCCAGAAAGCTGGCGACAGTGCACAGGTGTTTCCACATGTTGCCCACATCGTTCCCGGCGTTTCTCCGCATAATTCCACACGGTTATCCACAGGGTTGATTTGAGGGTGGATGCGCGGGGTTCCTAGGGTGAACCGTCACGCCGTTGGGTGCGGTGGGCGAATCGCACCGGCGAGTGTCGGTGCCACTCAATCTCGGTGCCGGTGGATGTCGGTGCCGATGAATGTCCGCTGTCAGCGGTACACCTGACTGCAGGGCATACGAAGAGGGGGTCGGTCATGTCAATCGCGCACATCTCTGCGGCAACCGACTCGCGCCCGTCGGGAGAGTCTCGTGGCGGAGAATCTCGCGGCACGAGCGACTCGAGAACGCACGATCGCGTTCCACCGCATGATCTTCTCGCCGAGCAGAGCGCTTTGGGCGGCATGCTGCTGAGCAAAGACGCTGTGGCTGACGTGATCGAGAGCGTTCGAGGTGTCG
>JAYUKK010000053.1:0-5104 GCA_043764515.1 Microbacterium sp. | reverse complement strand
CGAAGGTTCAGCGGCCGAGCGTGTGTAACGCGGTGGAGACGGTGCTTGTGCACCGCGGCGCGGCGGCCCGCCTCCTGCCTCCCGTGATCACGGCCCTGCGAGCGTCGGGCGTGGTTGTGCGTGGTGACGAACGCGCCCGAGAGATCGACCCGAGTTTGCCGCTCGCTACCGACGACGATTTCGCGACCGAACACATGGGGCTTGAGTTGAGTGTCGGCATCGTGGACGACCTCGATGCCGCACTCGAGCACATCCGCCGGTTCTCGACCCAGCACACCGAGTCGATCATCACGCGCGACATGGCCAACGCTGAGGGTTTTCTTGCCGAGGTCGATTCCGCCGTCGTCATGGTCAACGCCTCGACGCGCTTCAGCGACGGCGGCGAGTTCGGCTTCGGCGCCGAGGTCGGGATCTCGACGCAAAAGCTGCATGCCCGCGGACCAATGGGGCTGCCCGAACTCACGAGCACCAAGTGGATCGTGCGCGGCGCCGGGCAGGTTCGCGGATGACCTTCGGTAGAGTGAGAGCGTTGCAACCACCATCAACCCGGGGAGCCCCGAATGCTAACCACGCTGGCCACCGTGATTCTCGCCTCTGAAGAAGAGCTCGCGCCGCTCATCGCGCCTGCTGAGGTGATCGCCGGCGTTGCCGCGCTCGTATTCGTGATGCTCGGCCTCGTGACTTTCGCCTACCGCGACGTCGCGAACCGCCACAGCCACAAGACAGCCAACAAGCCGAACGGGCACGACGCCGGCCACTGAGCCGGGCCGACGCCGTCGCGATACCCATCGTCACCACCGCCGCTTCCCAGCCCGCCGCTCAGCGCGCGCGGGTCGGCATCATGGGCGGAACCTTCGACCCGATCCACCACGGGCACCTCGTGGCCGCGAGTGAAGTGGCGCACGCTTTCGACCTCGACGAGGTCATTTTTGTGCCGACCGGGCAGCCGTACCAAAAGCAGGGAGTGACACCCAGCGAACACCGCTATCTCATGACGGTCATCGCGACCGCCGCGAACCCCAGCTTCCGCGTGAGTCGAGTCGACATCGACCGCGACGGGCCCACGTACACGATCGATACCTTGCGCGATGTGCGGGCCCAGCATCCCGACGCCGATCTGTTCTTCATCTCCGGCGCCGATGCGATCGCGCAAATTCTCGATTGGAAAGACGCTGCCGAACTGTGGCGCCTCGCTCATTTCATCGCGGTGAGCCGCCCAGGGCATGACCTGACCGTTCGCGGTTTGCCCGAGGGCGACGTAAGCTTGCTCGAGATTCCTGCGCTGTCCATCTCGTCGACCGACTGTCGCGAACGCGTTGAGCATGGCTCGCCGGTCTGGTACCTGGTGCCCGATGGTGTTGTGCAGTACATCTCGAAGCACCGGCTCTATCGGAGCACACCCACATGAGCACACCCATCGACCCGCCTCTGAGCCGCCGCGCCGCGCGGCAGTCAGAGGTGACGGTTCCGGATGCTCCGCCCGAGCCGTTCGCCCAGCCACTCACGCGGCGCGCGCGAGCGGGTGCCCCGGCATCGGTGCCATCCGCGGTTCCGGGTGAGGTGTCGTACCGCACCGATGTGCGCCCTCGAGTGCCCCACTATGACGCTCCGCCCCTGGGGCACGCCGTCAACTCGCCCGAAGGCCTCCCGATCGGGGCACCGGGCTCACCGGAAAGGGAAACTCCCTCCGCGAGCGCTGCGGCGTTCATCGCGCCGCCGCTCGTCGAGCCGCCGGTGGCTCCGCCCGCCGTGCACACGAGCGAGCAGATGCGCCGTCGCGACTTCCGCCCCCCGACAGAACAGTTTGCGCCTGATAGCGTCAGGCCCGTGGAGGACGACTCTCCGCTGGAGTACCACACCCAGTTGACGGCAGGCATGCAGCAACCGCCGGTGGTGAACCCCGCGGTCGTCGACACGATGACAGCGCACCCGCTTGAACAAACGTTGTCCCGGCGCGAGTTGCGCGAGATGCGGGATCGATCGGGACTCACGCCAGAGCCGAGTTCAGAAACCGAGGCATTCGGGGCTCTTCCACTGCTTGTCAGTGAGCCGCTCGTCACGCAGATGCCGTTGACGAGTGCGCCGTTGCCTCCGGCTCCCACCGTCGTGCTGCCATCGGCGATTACGGTTGACCTGGCGCCGCCCGCTTTGTCAGAACCTCCTGCTCCATCAGTTGTGCCCGCCGCGCCCGACGTGTCGACCGGGTCGCACTGGTCCGTCGGAATCCACGACAACGACGATCCTTTCGAGAACACGTTCAGCCGAGAAGTTGGGTCGGCGGTGAGTCTCTCGAACACGAACGCGCTCGTGTTGCCTGAGATGCCCATGGGAGGAATCTCCGGGCCTGTCGCGGGCACCGGCGAGATCATCATCACGGGCATGATCGACCTGCCCCGAGTGGTGTCGTCCACCGGAACCGTGCCGACCGTGCACGAGAGCCCCGACATCGATGATCTCTTCGACCCCGGAGACCTCGCCGCTGGCCCCGCCGATGCGGCGCCCGTGAGCGCGCTCAAAGCGATCAGCAGTCACACGGCCGCGCGAAGCGTGATCATGACGGGCAAGAGGTCGTCGAGCAATACCGTCACGACCGTGTTGGTTGCTTCCACCGTGGTTATGGCGGTCGTCGCCATCGGGCTGTTCGTGCTGGCGGCCGTCAACGGGCTATTCTGAGTACTTTGCCTCCCGCCCCTCGTCGAAGGACACCGTGACTGCCACCGAACGCGCCATCAGCCTCACTCAGGTGGCGGCTCGCGCCGCCGACTCGAAACAGGGCGATGATCTCGTGGCTCTCGACGTCTCCGGCCCGCTGCCGCTGACGGATGTGTTTTTGCTCGTGACGGGTCGCAATGAGCGCAATGTTCAAGCCATCGCGTCCGAGATCGAAGATCGCATGATCGAGGCCGGAGCCAAGACGCTCCGCCGTGAGGGTCGAGCTGAAGGCCGCTGGATCCTTCTTGACTTTGGCGACGTCGTGGCCCATGTGTTCCACGAAGAAGAGCGCCTGTTCTACTCGCTTGAGCGCCTCTGGAAAGACTGCCCCGCGATTCCTCTGACGCTCGACGAGAATCTCGGCGACGCATAGCGTTACCCCCGACAGGCTGGGCACCCGACCTGCACTCTGTACGTCACGCCGCGCGTCGATCTTCCCCGCTGTGTGGCTTCAACGGAGGCCGCAGAACTGGCCGAGCGAGCTCGTCGGCGGACAGGCCCGGCGCCCCTCCCGAATTGGTCGGGGGCCAAAGCGTGTACTAGTCTGGTTGAGTTGTCACCGGCCTTCTGGGCCGAAAGCCACGGGCCTGTGGCGCAGCTGGTAGCGCACCTGCATGGCATGCAGGGGGTCAGGGGTTCGAGTCCCCTCAGGTCCACGTACGAACGACATCCCGGTTTCGGCCGGGATTCGTCGTATCCGGCGCCTGCTGACCCGAGTGGCGGGGCGGCGCGCCGGGGGATGACGCGCCGGGCGCGCATCCGGTTCGAAAGGACCTCCGTGAGCCGCGACCAGGCCAATGCCGCTGTACGCATGCATGCCATCACTGATGAGACCACCGAGATTGTCGACATGGTGCTCGAGTACGCTCGGCGCCGAATTCTCAGTGATGACACTCCGCTCGACAAACCCTTCACTCCCTCTGAGCTCCGCCGCCTCGCTGGCCAAACGATCAGCGAGGGCGGTATGGGTGCCCGCCGCGCGCTGGCTCTCTTCGAAAACGTGCTCGCGCCGTCGTGCATCACCACCGAGCACCCCCGGTACCTGTCGTTTATCCCCTCGGCACCCTCGAAAGCGGCGACGGCCTTCGACTTGATCGTCTCCGCTACAGCCGTCTACGGCGGCTCATGGCTCGAGGGTTCCGGCGCCGTGTACGCCGAGAACGATGTGTTGTCATGGCTCGCCCACGAGTTCGGTCTGCCCGCAACGGCGGGCGGGGTCTTTGTGCAGGGCGGCACGATCGGCAACCTCTCGGCGCTCGTCGCTGCCCGCGACCATGCTGATCGGATGCGCCGTGACGCTGGGCGAGCACGGCCCGACCGCTGGGTGGTCATTGCCAGTGCCGAAGCACACTCGTCCATCGCGAGCGCTGCCAAGGTGATGGATATCGACGTGGTCGCGGTGCCGGTGGGCGAGAGCGGCATGATGCACGGCGCCGGTGTGAAGGCCGCCCTCGTCGAGCACGGCGAAGCGGTCATCGCCGTTGTCGCGACCGGTGGCTCCACCAACTTCGGCATCGTCGATGACATCGCCTCGATCGCTGCACTCAAAGACGATCACGACTTCTGGCTCCACATCGATGGTGCCTACGGACTCGCGGCTGCTCTCAGTGACGTGGCCCGCCCCCGTTTTTCCGGAATCGATCGCGCCGACTCGCTCATCGTCGATCCGCACAAGTGGCTGTTCACCCCCTTCGACTCGTGTGCCCTGGTGTACCGCGACCCAGAGATCGCACGCCTGGCGCACACGCAGCACGCGGAGTACCTCGACGCCCTGACCGATTCGAGCGAGTACAACCCCTCTGACTACTCCGTACAGCTCACGCGCCGTGCCCGAGGGTTGCCCCTGTGGTTTTCCCTCGCCACGTTCGGGGCGCAGGCCTACCGCGAAGCGATCACGGTGTCGATCGATCTTGCCCATGAAATCGGTCGCGAGATCGCTGCGCGCGACTACCTGCGGCTCGTGCGCGAACCCCAGCTGTCGGTGGTCGTTTTCGAACGGGTGGGCTGGGAGCCGGGTGACTATGCGCACTGGTCGAACCGGCTGCTCGATGACCAACACGCGTTTGTGGTGCCGAGCTCGCACGCGGGGCGCACCAACGCCCGCTTTGCGATCGTGAATCCGCGCACGACGCTCGACGATCTGATCGGGATTCTCGACTCGATGAGGTGACCCGGGCGGTCGCGCGGCTCTACACTGGCGCTCGTGACCACCGGCATCCCCGAGCCAATCGCGGCTGTCGAGTCGGTTCCGGGGCTCGCGCGGGGGAGTGCCGGTCATCGGCCGCGTGGCGCGTGGCTTGCGTGGATTGCGACCCCGCTCATCGTTCTGTTGGTGGGCGGTGCTCTCGACGCGGTCGACGTAGGAGCGACCGACGTCGCGGGAGGAATCGCG
>JAYUKK010000052.1:0-5105 GCA_043764515.1 Microbacterium sp. | reverse complement strand
GGCGGTGACGCTGCCGTCACCGAAATCCGTGTGGCGGATGCGATCACCCACCGCGAGCGTGAGGTCGCCGTTGTCGCGCACGGTTGCGGTGACGGCCGAGGTCCACTCCGTCTTGACCCTCGGCGCTGGTGGCAGCGAGTCGCCGTAGCTGAAGCCTCTCGCGTTGAGCGCCCGCGGTCGCGTGCCGCCGCGCGAGTTCGCCATCCCCGGGGACTGCCGCCAGTCGATCAGCTCCGCCGGGATCTCATTAAGGTATCGACTCGGCATCGCGACGTTGACGTCGCCGAAGCTGGCGCGGGATGCGGCGAGCGACAGGTACAGGCGCTTGCGCGCGCGGGTGATGCCCACGTAGAACAGTCGTCGCTCCTCGGCTAAACCGCCCGGCTCGCCGGACGACATGCGGTGCGGCAGAAGGTCTTCTTCGATACCGGTCAGGAAGACGGCGTCGTACTCGAGGCCCTTCGCGGTGTGCAAGGTCATGATGGAAATGGTGCCGTCGGAGTCATCGATCTCGTCGGCGGCGGCGAACAGTGCCACTCCGGTGAGGAAGTCGACAAGCGAGCCTTCGGGGTTTGCGGTGCGGAACTCCTTCGCCTGCGAGACGAGCTCTTCGAGGTTCTCGGCGCGCGCCTCGTCTTGCGGGTCGCCGCTGGCCTTCAAGACCCGGTGCAAGCCGGTGCGGTTGAGGAGGTCGGTGAGGATGTCCGCGGGTGCTGCGGTCGCCGCAACCGCCGTGGCCCCGTCGAGAACCTCGGCCAACTCGACGATGGCCGCGGTCACTTTCGGTCCGAGGCCGAGCTGCGGGGCATCCACCAGGGCTTCGCGCAGAGGCACGCCCACCCGGTCGGCGTAGGCCTGCAGGGCCGCCTCGGTCGCGGGCCCGATCCCGCGCTTGGGCACGTTCATGACTCGCCTCAGCGCGAGGTCGTCGTCGGGGTTGGCGACCTGGATGAGGTAGGCCATCGCATCCTTGATCTCGGCCCGCTCATAGAACTTGGTGCCGCCGGGAATGCGATACGGCAGCGCCGAGCGGATGAAGATCTCCTCCAAGGGCCGCGTCTGCGAGTTGGTGCGCACAAACACGGCCACGTCGTTGAGGCTCATGCCGGCCGACCGCAGGGTATCGATCTCGTCGGCCACGAACTGCGCCTCATCGTGCCCGGAGTACCCGGTGTAGCCGACGATCTTCTCGCCAGCGCCGGTCACCGTGAACAGGTTCTTCGCCTTGCGGTCGAAGTTGTTCGAGATGACCGCGTTGGCCGCGTCGAGAATGTTCTGCGTCGACCGGTAGTTCTGCTCGAGCAGGATCACCTTCGAGTTCGGGTAGTCGCGCTCGAACTCGACGATGTTGCGAATGTCGGCGCCGCGGAAGGCGTAGATCGACTGGTCGGAGTCGCCGACGACGGTGAGGCTCGCCGCCGAGATACCCCCGTTGGCGTCGAGCTCGACGCGCGTGTCCTCCGGCACGTGCACGGGCTCAACGGGCCGCGTCAACTCACGAATGAGCGCGTACTGCGCGTGGTTGGTGTCTTGGTACTCGTCGATGAGGATGTGGCGGAAGCGTCGCTGGTAGAGCGCCGCCACCTTCGGAAACGCGCGGAACAGGTAAACAGTCTGCGCGATGAGGTCGTCGAAGTCGAACGCGTTCGCGCGGCGCAACTCGGCCGTGTAGCGGCGAAAGAGCTCGAGAAACATGACCTCAGTGGGGTCGTTGGGGTTGAGCTGCCGGCTATAGCCCTCCGCGTCGATGAGCTCGTTCTTGAGCCGCGAGATCTTGCCCGCCACGGCGCTCACCGTGAAGCCCATCGTGTCGGCCTGCATGTCTTTCACCAGCCGCTTGATGAGCGCCCGAGAATCGGCCGAGTCGTAGATCGTGAAGGCCGCACCGAAGCCGAACTGCTCGGCCTCGCGGCGCAGGATGCGCACACACGCCGAGTGGAACGTCGAGATCCACATCCCCTGCGCGGCCTCGCGGCCCACGAGCAGCTCCACGCGCTCGCGCATCTCGGCCGCGGCCTTGTTAGTGAACGTGATGGCGAGAATCTGGCTCGGCCAGAGCTCGCGATCACGGATGAGGCGCGCAACGCGCCGCGTCAGTACCGCGGTCTTGCCCGAGCCGGCGCCCGCGACGATGAGCAGGGCTTTCGCCCGGCTGAGCACGGCCGTGCGCTGCGGCGGGTTGAGCCCGTCGAGCAGCGGATCAGCGTCGGCGACGGAGGCGGAGGCAGGGGTGCTCATGACCGCGCCAGTCTAGGTCGCGCCGCCGACGCGGCTCCTGCGAGCATCCGTTGCCGGTCAGAGGGCGGCGCGGGCCTCGAGCGCGAGATCGGGTTGGTCGGCAAAGACGCCGTCGAGACCGGTACGCATAATCGCCGTGAAGTAGCGCAACCAGTCGCCGTGCGCCGCGGCCGTCGTGCCGATGCGGCACGGCGCGGGCAAAAAGCGGTTTTCGGGGCGCAGCGTCCACGTGAAGACACTCAGGCCGGCGGCGTGGGCGCGGGCAACGAGGTCCGATGTGGCGAGGCCGTGGTCGATGGGGTTCCAGGCGGAGCCGGGGTGCCCCGCGGTGCGCGGAGTGGGCGTGATGAGCAGCGCGGTGTCGACGCTGATGCCGTGGATGCCGGCGGCGCGCAGGCGGGCGAGCCCCGCATCCGTCAGATGGCCCGCATACGAGAGCGCCGCGGACCCGTAGCGCGCCACAAGGTCGGCCGGGCTGCCTTTCTTTTCGAGCAAGTAGACGTAGTCGGCGGCAAGGCCGCGGTCGTGCAATTGCCCGAGCACCGTTTGCTCGAATGCTTCGACGATGAGTCGCCCCGGCTGGGCGGCCGACCACGACGTCAATTCGGCCGCAATGAGCTCGTCCAGCGGCAGGCCGATCGACGCGAAGTACGCCGCGTGCTTAACCTCGGCGACGAGCCGCACGGGCTCACCCGTGCCCAGAGCCGGCGGCGCCTCGTCGAGCAGCTGCAGCAAGTCGCGCAAGCGCAGCACCGGGTACCGGTCGTCGAAGCGCGCCGACGCCCCGCGCACCTGCGGCAGTCGTTCGCGCGCGCGCAGGGTGCTGAGCTCGGCCCACGTGAAGTCTTCGGTGAACCAGCCCGTCAGTCGCTGACCGTCGATCTCACGCGTCGTGCGCCGCGCCGCAAACTCGGGGCGGTCGGCCACATCGGTCGTGCCGCTGATCTCGTTCTCGTGCCGCAACACGAGCTCGCCGTCACGCGTCGCCACAATGTCGGGCTCGATCGCCTCGGCGCCCAGCGTCATGGCCAGGCGATACGCCGCGAGCGTGTGCTCAGGGCGATAGCCGCTCGCACCCCGATGGGCCACGACGAGCGGGCGCGGCGACGGATGCGCGTCGGCTCGTTCGGGCGTGTGCTCGGTCACTCCACCACGGTACGGGATACCGTCGAGGGCATGAGCGACGCGACCCCCGGGCCCGAACTCGTGCAGCCCGCGTGGGCCACCGCACCCCCGCCCTCCCCTGACTTTCCGACGGCCGCCGCCGAGGAGCCTCCCAACGAACCTGACGGGGCCGAGCGCCGTCGGCTCAACACGCTCTCCGTTGCCGCGCTCATCCTCGCCGTATTGCTGAGCCCCCTCGCCGCGCTATTCGGACACATCGCCGCCGCGCAGATCTCACGATCGGCAGGCCGCGAGCGCGGAGCCGTCATCGCGTGGATATCGGTCGGACTCGGATACCTCTGGCTCGTCGGCGGAGCCCTCCTCGGCTACGCGGTGTGGCAGTTGCTCGGACTATAACCCGACGGGCGCGTGGTGACGGTTACGAGGGAGACCCCGTACACAGCCACGCCTTAGGTTCTCGGGGGCACATTCGAGGCGACATTCTCTAGACTTTCGGCATGGCCACATCCAACCCCGCATTCTCGAACTCCCCCGCGTTCACGCAGAGCGCCACCAAGGCGATTCAGTGGACGCAAGAGCCGTCAGCACAGCAGCTCGACGAGCTCTACGCCCGCTCGTCGGCGACGCCCGACCAGATGGACCGCATGACCTACGAGAACACGATCCAGAAGATCGTGGTCGCGTTCGCGGTGCTCATGGTCTTCGCGGCCGTCGGCTGGTTCGTGCCGATCCTCATGCTGCCCGGCGCGATCGTCGGCTTCGTGCTCGCGCTCGTCAACATTTTCAAGAAAGAGCCCTCGCCGGGCCTCATCCTCGCCTACACGGCGGCGCAGGGCCTCTTCGTCGGCGGCATCTCGATGCTCTACAACGCGCAGTTCGAGGGCATCGTCATTCAGGCCGTGCTCGGCACCTTCGCGGTCGTCGGCATCACCCTCGCCCTGTTCGCGAGCGGCAAGGTGCGGGCGTCGAAGCGCGCGACCAAGATCTTCCTCGTCGCCATGATTGGTTACGCGGCGTTCTCGCTCATCAACTTCGGCCTCATGATGTTCGGGGTGACCGACAGCATGTTTGGTCTACGCGACACCCTTTTCTTGGGCATGCCGCTTGGTTTCTGGCTCGGCATTCTGGTGATCCTGCTCGCCTCCTACTCGCTCGTGCTCGACTTCGACTCGATCAAGACCGGCGTGCAGCGCGGCGCCCCTGTCAAGTACGGCTGGACCGCTGCCTTCGGCATCATGGTCACGGTCATCTGGCTGTACCTCGAGATCCTGCGGATGCTCGCGATCTTGCGCAACAACTAGCAACGCGCGTTGGCGCCTTGGCGCCGAGTGCGAACGGATGGGGCCGCCCTTCGGGGCGGCCCTTTCTGCGTTCCGGCACCCGCTCGTGGGTGTGTTCCCGCTCGGTCGCCGCCCAGCGGCACACGCGGTTTTCTTGTGTGAAGCCGCATTGACGTCAAACGGCTTTCACACACGAAAAATCATCGGACTGTGTGCCTCTCGTGGCATGTGCCGTGGGAGGCACATTGGTTCAGCGGCTCATCACCTTCGGGGCTCACGTGACCCGAGCGCCGGGACGGCTCTCGGCGCTGGCGTCGCACGAAGGCCAGAAATGGCCTTCGCCTTAGCTCCAGCGCGCCGAAATGGCCTTCGTTTAGAGCGCGGTCACTCCCACTCAATCGTGCCCGGGGGCTTCGACGTGACGTCGAGCACAACCCGGTTGACGCCCGCGACCTCATTCGT
>JAYUKK010000051.1:0-5115 GCA_043764515.1 Microbacterium sp. | reverse complement strand
GCGTGGGCGGCGCCCCCGTCGTGATCAAGTTGCTCGAGGGCACGCAGGGTATTGGCGTCATCCTCGCTCCCCAGGCGAAAGTGGCCGAAGCCATCATCGAGACGTTGCACTCGACCAAGCAGAACGTGCTGATTCAGCAGTTCATCGCCGAGAGCCGGGGCCGAGACATCCGCGCGCTCGTGGTCGGCGATCGCGTGGTCGCTGCGATGCGGCGCACGGCTATCGGCGACGAGTTTCGCTCGAACGTGCACCGCGGCGGCTCAGTCGAAGCCGTGACACTCACACCCGAATACGAACGGGCCGCCGTGCGCTCTGCCCAAATCATGGGCTTGCGGGTCGCGGGTGTCGACATGCTCGAAAGCAACGAGGGGCCGCTGGTCATGGAGGTTAACTCCTCCCCCGGCTTGGAAGGCATCGAGCGCGCGACCAAGCTCGACGTCGCCGGCGCGATCATCGACTACATCTCGCACGAAGTCGCGTTTCCTGACATCGACGTGCGGCAGCGCCTGTCGGTGTCGACGGGCTACGGCGTGGCCGAGCTCGTCGTGCACGCCGGTGCAGAGCTCGTTGGGGGCACGCTGGGTGACTCGGGCATCCTCGACCGCGACATCACGGTGCTGACGCTCAATCGCGGCACGACCGTGATTCCGAACCCCCGTCGTTCACAGGTGCTCCAGGCCGAAGACCGGTTGCTGTGCTTCGGGCGCATGGAAGAGATGCGGGCCATGACCCCGAGTCGCCGCCGCCGCCGGGCCGCCGTGCGCAAGCTACCGAAGAGTGCAACGCCGAGCGAATGATCCCAGCTACTAACCCGAGCGACTGACGTCAGTCGAGCGTCGCGTCGGTCGCGTGCGTCTCGAGAAAGCGATACAGCTCTTGATCGTCGACGCCCGGGAAGGTGCCGCTGGGCAAGGGCGACAGGATGTGCGCGTGCAGCTTGGCGCTCGTCCACACCTTGCCCTGCCACCGGTCGGCGAGCTCACCATCCGGGCGTTTGCAGCACGCCGGGTCGGGGCACGTTGAGCGGTGGCGGTTAACCGTGTCACGGCCGCGAAACCACTTCGAGTCGGCGAAGGGCACGCCCACGGTGATCGAGAACTCGTCGGTCGCGCTCGAACCGATCTGCGTCGACTCCCAAAACGTGCCCTCGGGGGTGTCGGTGTATTGGTAGTACTCGGTCGTGCGGTTCGTGCGCGCGAATGCCGCGCGAGCACTAAACCGACGACACACGAGCTGCCCCTCGGTTGAGCCGGTGACATCGACCGGCAAGCGAAGCCCGTCGTTCTCGTATGCCTTGTAGATGGCGCCGTCGCCGCCCACGCGCATGAAGTGCACCGTGAGGTCGAGGTGGCTCGTGGCAAGGTTCGTGAACCGCAGGGCGGCCGCCTCGTGCGTCACGCCGAACGCATCGCGGAAGTCTTCGACGGCGATGTTGCGGTCGATCTTCGCCTGTGTGAGAAAGGCCACCGACTGCTCCCGCGGCATCAGGCACGCGGCGGCGAAGTAGTTGATCTCGAGGCGTTGACGCAGAAACTCGGCGTAGCTCGTGGGCACTTCGTGGCCGAGCAATCGGTGCGCGAAGGCCTGCAACGCCATCGAGCGCAAGCCGTGGCCGCCCGGGATTGAGGCGGGTGGCAAGTAGATGCGGCCGTTGTCGAGGTCGGTGACCGAACGGGCCGAGTGGGGCAAGTCGCCCACATACACGAGCTCAAACCCAAGCTTCTCGGCCATGAGTCCTACCTCACGGTGCGTGAGGGCGCCACTGACGTGGCCCGACTCGGCAACCACCTGTTGCGCAAGCTCTTCGATCTCGGGCACGTAGTTGTCGACCGTGCGCATGTGCAGTCGTTGCGCGGTGTTGGCTCGTCGCGCTTCTTCGGGGGTTGCGATGGCCTGACGCTCGCGCTCGATGAGCGCGCGATGCAATCCCACAATCGACTCCAGCACGTCATCGGGCATCGAGCGCCCGGGCCGCACGGTCGGCAGGCCCAGGCCCGCGTAGTGCGGGTTGCGCTGTGCGCGCTCGAGCTCGATCTCGAGCGCCGCGCGCGGTGTCGGCGGCGCGGTGTCGAGAAGGTCGCCCAGCGTCGTGCCGAGTTCGGTCGCGATGGCGGTGAGCAGGGTCACGCGCGGTTCGCGGCGGCCGTTCTCGATGAGCGACAGCTGGCTACCCGCAACACCGACGCGATCGCCGAGCTGGTCGAGGGTGAGCCCCGCGGCCGTTCGATAGTGACGGATGCGCTGGCCGAGGGTCGCGAGATCGCTCATGCCATGACGATATCGAAAGAAACCATATTCTTTCCAGCAATTTCGTCAGAAACTGCGGTTCATCACGCACCAACATGGGGATATCGCCGCTTTTCGCCAAGGGAGCCCCTCATGACACTGCTCGACCGCCCTGCTGTCGCCGCCGTTACGCGCAGTGCCACGCGCTCTGTCATTCGCGCCGCCTCCCCTGCGGCCCGCGCCGCACAACCCGCTGAGGTCGCCCTCTGGGTGGCCGAACAAGTGGCGCTCCTCGAACCGAGCGCCGTGCACTGGGTTGATGGTTCAACGCGCGAGCGCCACGAGCTGTTGCAGTTGCTGGTGGCCAACGGCACGATCGAGCAGCTCAACCCCGACCTGCGCCCCTACTCTTTCCTCGCCCGGTCGGCCGAGAGCGATGTGGCCCGGCTTGAGAGCCGCACGTTCATTTGCACCGAGACCGAAGCCGACGCCGGCCCCACGAACAACTGGCGTGAGCCTGCCGCGATGCGGGCAGAACTCACCGGGGTGTTCCGCGGTGCGATGCGCGGTCGCACGATGTACGTCGTCCCGTTCGCGATGGGCCCCATCGGCTCACCCATGGCGCGCTTCGGCGTGCAGCTGACCGATTCGCCCTACGTCGTGGTGAGCGTCGGGACCATGACGCGCATGGGCACCCCCGCGCTCGACGCAATCGCGCACGGAGCATCCTGGGTGCCCGCCATTCACAGCGTGGGTGCCCCGCTGGCTCACGGTGAGAAAGACGTCGCCTGGCCCTGCAACGACACGAAGTACATCGTGCAGTTTCCTGAGACCCGCGAGATCTGGTCGTACGGCTCCGCGTACGGTGGCAACGCAATCTTGGCCAAGAAGGCCTACGCGCTGCGCATCGCTTCGGTTATGGCTCGCGATGAGGGATGGCTGGCCGAGCACATGCTGCTCATCAAGGTGACGCCGCCCTCGGGCAAGACGTACCACCTCGCCGCGGCGTTCCCGAGCGCGTGCGGCAAGACCAATATGGCCATGATGACCCCGAGCCTGCCCGGCTGGAAAGTCGAAACCATTGGCGACGACATCGCCTGGCTCTGGATCGGCGCCGACGGTCGCCTGCGCGCCATCAACCCCGAGGCAGGCTTCTTCGGTGTGGCACCGGGCACCGGGATGCGCACGAACCCGACCGCGATCGACTCGCTGTGGGGCAACACGATCTTCACCAACGTCGCCCGCACCGATGACGGCGACGTGTGGTGGGAGGGGCTGACCGACGAGAAGCCGGCCCGCCTCACCGACTGGCGCGGCGACGCGTGGACGCCCGACAGCGGGCGACCCGCCGCGCACCCCAACTCACGGTTTACCGTGTCGGCCCGGCAATGCCCCTCGATCGCTGAGGACTGGGACGACCCGGACGGCGTCGTCATCGACGCCATCATCTTCGGCGGCCGCCGAGCCAGCAACGTGCCCTTGGTGGTAGAGGCGCGCGACTGGGATCACGGTGTCTTCATGGGCGCCACGATCGCTTCCGAGCAGACGGCGGCCGCCGAAGGCACTGTCGGCGAACTGCGTCGCGACCCGTTCGCGATGCTGCCCTTCGCTGGCTACAACATGGCCGACTACTTCGCGCACTGGCTCGACTTCGGTCGTCGCTTGCGCCGATCGGCCCGAGTGCCGCGCGTGTTTCAGGTCAACTGGTTTCGCAAAGGCGCTGACGGCTCGTTCTTGTGGCCCGGTTTCGGCGAAAACGCTCGCGTGCTCGAGTGGATGGTCGGACGGCTCGAGGGCCAACTGGGCGCTACCGACTCCCCCATTGGCTCGTTGCCGAGCAATGGCTCTCTCAACGTCGACGGCCTCGAGCTCGACGAAACGGCCCTCACGGAACTGTTCCGCGTCGACCCGGCCGCGTTCGAGGCCGAGGCCCACGACATCGAGGCGTTCTTCGCCACATTCGGCGACCGCTTGCCGCCCGAGCTCAGCCGCCAGCTCTCGCTGCTGCGCGACCGGCTCGCGGCCGCGCAGCAGTAGAGCGTCGACGGATGCTGTGCTCTGACGAAGGGGTCAGCGTCGGTTGAACATGAATACGAGTCCCGCAAGCGCGTAGGCGAGTGCGAGCAGAGTCACCAGAATGTTGCCGCCGATCGCGAGCCAGCCCGCCGTCGAGAAAAGCCACACGATCGAGATCACGACAGGTACGGCGAAGAACCAGCGGGCGATGCCGCGGGCGATGCCCTTTTGGTACGTCACGACGGCGCCGATAATGCCGCCGATGACGATGAGCACGCTGGCGACCGTCGCGGTGCCGGCGGGCAACGTCGTACCGACGGAAGCCAGTAGCGGGATCAGCCCGAGCAACAAGAACCCGATGCCAAAAGCAACGAATCCGAGTTTGCCGAGCAGCGAGCCGCCGACGACCCCGTTCGAGCCGGTCTGACCGAAAGCCAAGAAGAATCCGCTGGCGCCGAGCAGGAGAAAGCCGATCGTGGTGAGCCAGCCGGTGATCGGGCCACCCGCACCCGCGGCGGCCACGATGAGGGCGATGAGCCAGAGGAGGCCTCCGGCGAGCATCCCGCCCCCGCCAAAGATGCGCCAGTTTGCCGATCGTTCGGTCACACGTGAAGCCATGGTGTTCTCCGTTCGCAAGGTGTCGACGCCGACAACCGTTCGGGGGCGCGTGGGCACAGCGTGGCAGGGTTATGGCGCGCGTGGGCGGAATGCGCCCCAACGTTATGCGACCGGCACGCGTCTGAGAGAGTGAGAGCAGTAACGTCCGCGCCCCGCGCGGCGGCAGCAGAAAGGATCGACCCGGTGGCACAGGCGGCGCGCGATGGGTGGGAGTTGGTGCTGGCGACGCTCGTCGCCGAGCGCGGCGACGCCCTG
>JAYUKK010000050.1:0-5132 GCA_043764515.1 Microbacterium sp. | reverse complement strand
GAACCCGCCGGGTCGGGCACCTCAAGAGCGGCGCCACGCCGCGCCCTAGACCGGGCGCAACACGTTGTGCGCCCACCTTACTCGCGCCGGTCGCCGTTATCTGCTGTCACGCGATTCTTCGGAATCGTGCCACTCGGCAGCGGGCGGGTCAGCCGGAGCGAGGGAGCCGGGTGTCCAGCCGTATGCGGACGACTGCACGCTGCCCGCTCCGGTCAAGGCGCCCCCGATATCACGCAAAGCCGCACGACCTCGGCGCCGAGCGAGACCAACCACGAGGCGCACGATGATGGCGATGACGACGACGGCGCCGAATGCGATGGAGACGAGAGTCATTGCTGTTGCCAAGCTCATCGTCTCTCTGCTCTCCCCGCGGCTACACGGCACCCCTTGGGCGCCACACTACCGGGGCCTCCGTGTCGTACCGCTGCCTGGTCCAGCGAGCCCGAAGACTGTGTGCTCTCGCCATCGCGCGATCTCACTGTGCGGCCTTCCAGAACCGCGGAACAACAGGAGGACTGCTCAAGAACTTCCGCGCTTCTGGAAGGCTCCGAAAGGATGGGTCGCCTTGCCTGCGTGCCGCACGCCTACCGCTCCTCCCGCTGTCGGAACAGATGGCGTCATGCACAGCGAAACGGGGGCACGATCGGGATCGCCTCGCTGAGCCACAGGATTGTTCGATGGTGGGCTTCTCGGGTTTTGATCGCGTCTTGCGTCGCTACGGGGGAATTGCGTCGCGCCGAGAGCTTCTCGCCGCGGGTTGGACCGACACGGAGTTTTGGTTCGCGCTGCAATACCGCAATCTCGACAGGATTCGTCAAGGCTGGTATGCGTCGAGCGACCTGCCGGCGGATGCTCGCGCGGCGTGGCGCGCGGGCGGACCACTCGCTTGCGTGAGCGCACTGAGGCACTATGGCCTACTCCCGCCGATTGAGGATGCCGCGAGTGCGGCTGGGGAGACGCTGCACATTTGCTTGCCAGCGGGCGGGCGCGTGGGGAGAGGTGCGCCGGAGGGACTCGTCGTGCACTGGAGCACGGCCGATCGCGACTCAGGCACGCGGCAGGCGGTATCGCGCGCGGTGGCCCTGCGGCAAGCGCGCGCGTGCGCGCGGCGAGCAGGCTTAACGCGCTGATCCCCCGCGGGCGAGTGCGCCCAGCAGGGGATCAGTGTGCCGAGGCGAAACGCCGCGGCGAGGGGTTACTCGTCGCCAGCAGCATCCTCGTCGGCGGGGCCGTGCGGGCCGTGGCCGCCGGGGCCACGCTCGCCGCGCCCGCCGCGGTCAGGGCGGTCGCCCGGCTCGGGGCGGTCGCCCTCGGCCGGCTCGACACCGTTGACGCGGTCGGTGATGCGCTGCTCGATCTCGGCGAGACGCTCGTCGGCCTCGTCTTGCGTCAAGTCGCCCTCGGCGACGTGCTCGGAGATGTGCTCCTCGGCGTCAGCAACGAGCGCGTCGATGAGGTCAGCGAGCTCGACGCCCTGCTGCTCGGCCAGCTCAGCGAGCGTCGTGCCCGCCTCGCGGGCCGCTTTCAGCTCGTCTTCGGTGAGGTCGAAAACCGTCATGACGGTCTCGAGGCCCGGGCGCTCGCCGCGGGGGCCGTGACCCTCGCGACCGCGCTCGCTCTCGGCCGTCGACGTCGAGCTCGAGGCCGACGTGTCGGTGCTCGGTGCCGCGGCCATCGCGGCCGGGGCGAGCGCGAGGCCGAGCGCGGTGAGCGTTCCGGCGGCGATGAGCGTGGTGATGGTTCCGGTTGTCTTGCGCATTGTGAACTCCTTCGGTTCGAGCTGCGGATGCAGCGCGTGCGGTGACAAGACCCACCGTCGACCTCGAAGCTATGCGCTTTCTATGCTATTTCTATGAGCGAGCGGCCACTAAGCACTGCGACTCATAAGCCCCGCGAAACCACAGCGACTTAGGCGTGAGCCGCCTGCACTGCCGCTTCGGCGAGCGCGGCCGCGGTGTCGAGGTCGCGCATCCAGAGCGGCACCGCGGCGGCGGCGACGCAGTCCGCGCGCAACCCGGCCACGAGCGACTCGTCTTCGACGCCCACGAGCCACGCGTCGAGCAGGCCAGCGGCAGACCGGGGGCCGTAATGCCGGGCGACCGCGCCGGCATCCGTCGCCACACCGATCGTCGTGAGGCACGCGTCGGCCATGCCGCGCACGGCGGATCCGGCGATGATGGGCGAGACGCCCACGATCGGCGCAGCCGTCGCGAGCACCGCATCGCGCATGCCCGGGATGCCCAGAATCGTGCCAATCGAGACCACGGGGTTCGACGGCGCGATGAGGACGACGTCGGCCGCCTCGAGAGCCGTGAGCGCCCCGGGCGAGGGAGTCGCACGCTCGACCCCGCGTTGCTCAAACCGCAGCGCCGGCACTTGTGCGCGGTAGCGCGTCCACCACTCTTGAAAGTGCATGTCTTCTTCGGCGCCCGTGTCAGACGCAACCCACACGTGGGTGTCGATTTCCTGATCGGTCGCGGGGTGAAGGCGTACTCCACCGAGGTCCCACCGGTCGTGCAGTCGCGCGACCACCTCCGAGGGCGTCAACCCAGCGCGCAGCCACGCCGAGCGTGCGATGTGCGTGCCGAGGTCAAGGTCGCCGAGCGTGAACCACTCGGGAGTCACCCCATACGCCTGCAGCTCGGCCGACACCCGTTCGCTCTCGCCCACGCGGCCCCAGCCGCGCACTTCGTCGATCTGTCCCGAGAGCGTGTAGAGCATCGAGTCGAGGTCGGGCGTGATGCGCAGGCCCGCGAGCCACCAGTCGTCACCCGTGTTGACGATGACGTCAATCGAGGCGTCGGCGAGGTCGCTGCCCACGGGAGCGCGCCGCACGGCCTCGCGCAACCCGCGCACAAAGCGCGCGCCTCCGACTCCACCCGCGAGCACGACGATTCTCATGCGCCCCACGCTAGCGCCGCCCGTTGCGTGCTCATGTGCGCGCGCATCTGTTCACCTGCGCGGATGCGCCATAGCGTGTCACGAGAGACGTCAGTGGGCGAAACGCGCCGGTAACAGCGCAAGCGCAGACTGACCCCTGTTCACAGTCGCAGAGGGGAACCACCACCGATGACCACTATTCGGGCCGCCATCACCCAGACCACCTGGACCGGCGACAAAGAGTCGATGATCGCCAAGCACGAGCAGTTCGCGCGCGATGCCGCTGCCGATGGCGCGCAGATCATTTGCTTCCAAGAGCTCTTCTACGGCCCGTACTTCGGCATCATCGAAGACGCCAAGTACTACGACTACGCCGAGCCAGCCGATGGCCCGATCGTGCAGCGCTTCGCGAAGCTCGCGAAAGAACTGAAGCTCGTCATCGTTCTCCCGATCTACGAAGAAGACATGCCGGGCGTCTACTACAACACCGCGGTGGTTGTGGATGCTGACGGCACGGTTCTCGGCAAGTACCGCAAGCACCACATCCCGAACCTCGACCGGTTCTGGGAGAAGTTCTATTTCCGCCCCGGAAACCTCGGCTACCCCGTGTTCGATACGGCCGTGGGCAAGGTCGGTGTGTACATCTGCTACGACCGGCACTTCCCCGAAGGATGGCGCGAGCTCGGCCTCAACGGCGCCGAACTCGTGTTCAACCCGAGCGCGACCAAGCCCGGCCTCTCGAACCGCCTCTGGGAGCTCGAGCAGCCCGCCGCGGCCGCCGCGAACCAGTACTTCATCGCGGCCAACAACCGCATCGGCACCGAGAGCGACGAGTTCGGCGATCTCGCCGTGACGTTCTACGGCTCGAGCTACTTCGTTGACCCACGCGGCAACTACGTCGGTGACGTCGCAAGCCAAGACCAGACCGAGATCGTCGTGCGCGACATCGACTTCGACGTCATTCGCGAGGTGCGCAACAACTGGCAGTTCTATCGCGACCGTCGTCCTGACTCCTACACCGCGACGGTCAAGCCCTAAGGAGTGCCGACAATGGCTACCACCCTCATCACCGGCGGCACGGTTGTGTCGGCTACGGGCCGCGGTGCGGCTGATGTGTTGATCGACGGCGAGACGATTGTTGCCGTGCTTGCCCCGGGCTCGACGTTGCTCGGGCACGACCTGGCCGCATCCGTCGACACGGTCATCGATGCCGCGGGCAAGTATGTGATTCCGGGCGGCATCGACGCCCACACGCACATGGAGCTGCCGTTCGGCGGCACCGCGGCCATCGACACCTTCGAGACGGGCACGATCGCCGCCGCGTGGGGTGGCACGACGAGCATCATCGACTTCGCCGTGCAGACCAACGGCCAGAAGGTGTTCGACGGCCTCGCCGCGTGGCACGAGAAGGCCGGCGGCAACTGCGCGATCGACTACGGCTTTCACCAGATTGTCGGCGGCGTCGACGACGACTCGCTCGCCGCGCTGCCGAAGCTCATCGACGAGGGCATCACGAGCTACAAGATGTTCATGGCCTACCCGGGCGTGTTCTACGCCGACGACGCTCAGATCTTGCGCGCGATGCAGGTGGCTGCCGAGCACGGGCTCATGACGATGATGCACGCCGAAAACGGCCCGGCCATTGACGTGCTCGTTGCTCAGCTGCTCGCCAAGGGCAAGACCGACCCGTACTACCACGGGGTCGCGCGCGCCTGGCAGATGGAAGAAGAGGCGACGCACCGCGCGATCATGCTCGCCAACCTCACGGGTGCGCCGCTGTATGTCGTGCACGTGAGCGCCAAGCAAGCCGTTGAGCAACTCGCGGCGGCGCGCGACATCGGCCAGAACGTGTTCGGCGAGACGTGCCCGCAGTACCTCTACCTCTCGCTCGAAGAACAGTTGGGCGCGGTGAGCGAAAAGTACGGAGCTTTCGAGGGCGCCAAGTGGGTGTGCTCCACCCCGCTGCGCTCGCGGGCCGAGGGCCACCAAGACCACATGTGGCAGAGCCTGCGCACGAACGACATTCAGATGGTCTCGACCGACCACTGCCCGTTCTGCATGAAAGACCAAAAAGAGCTGGGCGTGGGTGACTTCTCGAAGATTCCCAACGGCATCGGTTCGGTCGAGCACCGCATGGACTTGATGTACCAGGGCGTTGTCACCGGCCAGATCACGCTCGAGCGCTGGGTCGAGATCACCTCGACCACGCCCGCGCGCATGTTCGGGCTCTATGGCAAGAAGGGCGTCATCGC
>JAYUKK010000049.1:0-5141 GCA_043764515.1 Microbacterium sp. | reverse complement strand
CGGCGAACGCGTTGACCTCGTCGAGTCGGTGGGCGTCAGCGGAACCCGCTGGCACAGTGCCGCGGTACCGGAGGGCCCCCTGACGGTGCGCTACGAGGCGACGATCGTGGGCCGTGGAGAGCCGCGTCCGGTCGACGTGACCGAGCGCATCCTCGCGGTTCGTCCGAGTCGATACGTGCAGTCGGACGAGTTGGCCGGCCCGCTCGTCGACGCCCGCATCATCGACGACCTCGCCGCACTGCCCGAGCGCGAGCGCCTCGTTGCCGCGCGCGACTGGGTAGCCGGCCGCCTCACCTACACAATCGGCTCGACGAGCCCCACCGACGGGCTGCCCGAGATTCTCGCCACGGGTCAGGGCGTGTGCCGCGACTTCGCGCACCTCCTCGCGGGGGTGCTGCGGGCAACTGACTTGCCCGCGCGCGCCGTGTCGGTGTATGCGCCGCAGTTGCACCCCATGGACTTTCACGCCGTCGTCGAAGCGCTCGTCGACGAGCAGTGGGTCGTGGCCGACGCCACCCACATGGCCCCGCGCGAGGGCATGTTGCGCATCGCGACGGGCCGCGATGCTGCCGACACGGCGTTTCTCGCCAACGACGGTTCGTCGCTCACGCTGCACCGGTTGCTCGTGCACGCGACGGCCGACCGGCCGCTCGACGCCGACCCCGATGCCCTCGTTTGTTTAGGGTGACGACCCGGTCGAGCATCTGACGGCCCCGGATAGGCTTGACCTTGTGAACCCCGACCAGCTCGCCACCGCCCTGCTCGCCGTCGTCGTCAGCGTGGTTGAGCGACGCGACGCTGCCGCGGCCAGCGAACTCACGGTCGGCGACATCGCTCTTGAGCGCCCGCGCAACCGCGACCACGGCGACTGGGCCACGTCGGTTGCGCTCAAGCAGTCGAAGCGAGTCGGGATGCCCCCGCGCGCGTTCGCCGACGAGCTCGTGCCGGGCATCCGCGCCATCGAGGGTGTTGCCGAGGTCGAGATCGCAGGCCCCGGGTTCCTCAACATCCGCCTCGAGGCCGGCGCCGCGGGCGAGCTCGCGCGCGTGATCGTCGACGCGGGCGAGACCTACGGCCACAATGCGACCCTGCTGGGTCAGACCATCAACCTCGAGTTCGTCTCGGCCAACCCCACCGGTCCGCTGCACATCGGCCACACGCGCTGGGCCGCGCTCGGCGACTCGCTCGCGCGCGTGCTCGCGGCGAGCGGCGCCACCCTCGTGAGCGAGTTCTACGTCAACGACGCGGGCGCCCAGATGGATGTCTTCGGCGAATCGGTCCTCGCCGCCGCACTCGGCGAGCCTGCGCCCGAGAACGGCTACCCGGGGGAATACATCACCGAGATGGGCCGCCGCGCACTCGTCGAGCGACCTGAGTTGGCCACACTGCCGCGCGACGAGGCCGTGAGCATCGCGCGCGAGTTGGCCTACGGCTGGCAGCTCGACGAGATTCGTGAATCGCTCGAGCGCTTCAACGTGCACTTCGACGTATGGTTCAGCGAGCGCCTGTTGCACGCCGTCGACGCGACCTCGGGCCGCAGCCCCATCGATGACGCGGTTGACCGACTGCGCGCGCAGGGCCACGTATACGACCTCGACGACGCCATTTGGGTGCGCACGACCGACTTCGGCGACGACAAAGACCGCGTCATCAAGCGCGGCAACGGCATCTACACCTACTTCGCCGCCGACTCGGCCTATTACCTTTCGAAGAGTGACCGCGGCTACGCGCACAAGATCTACCTGCTCGGTGCCGACCACCACGGCTATGTGCACCGCCTCAAGGCCCTCGCGGGTGCCGCGGGCGACAACCCCGACACCGACATCGAGGTGCTGATCGGGCAGCTCGTGAGCATCAACGGCGCGCGGCTCTCGAAGCGTGCCGGCAACATCATCGAGCTCAACGACTTGCGTGAGTGGTTGGGCACGGATGCCCTGCGCTACTCGCTCGCCCGTTACCCCGCCGACTCGCCCCTCACGCTCGACCCCGAGTTGCTGCAGAAGCGCACGAACGACAACCCGGTGTTCTACGTGCAGTACGCCCACGCGCGCACGCACCAGGTGGCGCGTAACGCGGCCGCATCGGCAGTGGATCGCACGGTATTCGAGAGCGACTTGCTCACCGACGAGACCGAAAGCGTGCTGCTCGGGGCGCTCGCTGAGTTTCCGCGCATCGTTGCCCAGGCCGCGACGCTGCGCGAGCCGCACCGCGTGGCGCGCTACCTCGAAGAGCTCGCCGCGGCGTACCACCGTTGGTACGACACGTGCCGGGTTACGCCGCAGGGCGATGAGCCGGTCTCGAGCATCCACGGCACGCGCCTGTGGCTCAACGACGCGACCGGTCAGGTGCTGCGCAATGGACTGACCCTCATCGGTGTTTCGGCGCCGGAACGGATGTGACCGTGAGCAAGACGCAGAGCCCCGAGCCCGAGCCGACCGAGCCCGAATCCACAGAGCCCGAGGCCGCCGAGCCTGAGCCAACCGAGCCCGCGCCTCCCGTCGCCTCCAGCGAGTCAGTTCCGCGCCCGAAGCGTCGCGGCCTCATCGCGATTGTCGTTCTTATCACCATCGTCGTCGTGCTCGCGATCGTGGCCGTGATCGCCGAGTCGATCGCGCGCCAGCAGGCCTCAGCGCTCATTGCCGATCAGGTGCGGTCGACGTTGCAGCTCGAGGCCGATCATCCGGTCGACGTGACGATCGATGGCGTCTCGGTGCTGTGGCAGGCGTTGGGCGGCCGCATCGACAAGGTCACGGTCGACGCGCCTGATGTGGCGTTCGGCGAGCTCGTGGGCGACCTCACGCTCATCGCGGAGGGCACTCCGATTGACACGGCCCAGCCCGCCGACTCGGTGCAGGCCGTGTATCGCGTTGCCGAGGCCGATGTGGCGGCGCTCGCCGGATTCCTCGCGGGCTCGGTTGTCAATGATGTGCAGCTCGACGAACGCGAGATTCGCTTTCAGACGGCCTTCTCATTTTTCGGCGTCGACTTCTCGGTCGGCCTGGGCGTGACGCCGTCGGCGCAAGACGGGCAACTCGCGTTCACGCCGTCGAGCGTCGTGCTGGGCGACGAGCGACTCGACGCCGCCGACCTAGCGGAGCAGTTCGGGCCCATCGTCGAGCCCTTGCTCACGTCGCGCCTGTTCTGCGTGGCGCAGTACTTGCCGCAAGCGCTTGAGCTCACGGCCGTTCAGGTGGGCGACGAACAACTTGTCGTCGTCTTCGGCGCCGAGAACGTCGCGCTCGGCGGCACCGAGTTCTCGACGCTGGGCACCTGCCCCGAATAGCGTCGCCCGGGCGGCACGACCCGCGGCTCGCACGCCGCTAAACTTGATCTCGGCTTCAGGAACCAAGCCGGGTTCGCTCGCCTCACACTCTCCAGTTCGTCGTCTTGTGAGGTTTCTGTCGTGCTCGTCAACCCGCTCTCGCCGTCGTGGCTCGCGCCCGCGGCCGATGCCGCCGCGCTGCCCGCGCACGTGTGGCCGTCGAGCGCTGGCCGCACTGCCGAGGGTGCCATCAGCATCGGGGGTGTCGCACTTCCCGCGCTCGCTGCCGAGTTCGGCACTCCGCTCTACGTGATCGACGAGGCGGACGCCCGTTCGCGCGCATCCCGCACCCTCGCCGCGTTCACGGCCGCGGCTACCGCCCACGGTACGACGGCGGCCGTGTATTACGCGGGCAAGGCCTTCCTCTGCAGCGAGGCCGCTCGGTGGATGGTGGGTGAAGGCCTCAACATCGACGTGGCCAGTGGGGGAGAGCTCGCCGTGGCTTTGGCCGCCGGCGTCGCGCCCACCCGCATCGGCCTGCACGGCAACAACAAGTCGCTCGCCGAGATCGACCGTGCTGTCGGCATGGGAGTAGGCGCGATCGTCATCGACTCGATGATCGAGATCGAGCGTGTGGCCGCCGCAGCCGAGCGCCACGGTCGCGTGCAGGCCGTGCGCCTGCGCATCAACTCGGGAGTGCACGCCCACACCCACGAGTATCTCGCCACGGCTCGCGAAGATCAGAAGTTCGGCATCCCGCTCTCCGACGCACCGGATGCGGTCGCCGCCATCCGCGCCCGCCCCTCTCTGCGCTTTCTCGGGTTGCACTCGCACATCGGCTCGCAGATCTTCGCGGTCGAGGGGTTCCTCGAGGCCGCTCGTCGGTTGCTGACCCTGCACGCGGCCCTTCGCGCGGGAGGAGACGTGCCCGAGCTCAACCTCGGCGGCGGCTTCGGCATCGCGTACGTCGAGAGTGACGAGGCTCCCGCGATCGAGCAGCTCGCCGGCGCGCTGCTGGGAGCCGTCGCTGCAGTGTGTGGCGAGTTGGGCATCCCGATGCCGCGCGTCGCCGTCGAGCCGGGCCGCACGATCATCGGGCCCGCGGGCGTGACCCTCTATGAGGTCGGCACGACAAAAGACGTTGTCGTCACGATCGACGAGTCCACCACGGCCGTGCGCCGCTACGTGAGCGTCGACGGCGGCATGAGCGACAACGCCCGCCCCGCGCTGTACGCGGCTGACTACTCGGTCGCCCTCGCCTCGCGGTCATCTGCCGTCGATCCCGTACTCGTGCGCGTGGCCGGCAAGCACTGCGAGAGCGGCGACATTGTCGTGCGCGATGCCTACCTGCCGGGCGACACGCAGCCGGGTGACCTTGTGGCCGTACCCGCCACGGGCGCCTACTGCTTCTCACTGGCGAGCAACTACAACTACCTCGCCCGCCCCGCCGTCGTCGCCGTGCGCGACGGCGTCGCCCGCGTCATCGTGCGCGGCGAAACCGAGGCCGACCTGCTGCGCCGCGATGCGTTCATCACCGAACCGGGCGCGAACGACCCCACCCAAGGAGAGACCCCGTGATCGAATATCGCAACCTGCGCGTCGCCGTGCTCGGCGGCGGCAGTGTCGGCTCGCAAGTGGCTGACCAGTTGCTGACCCACCGCGACGAGCTCGCCGCCCGTATTGGCGCCGGCATCGAGCTGGCGGGCGTGGCCGTGCGCAATCTTGACGCCCCGCGCGACACCGCGATTCCGCGCGAGTTGCTGACGACCGACGCCGAATCGCTCATCCTCAGCGCCGACATCGTGGTCGAGCTCATGGGCGGTCTCGAGCCGGCGCGCACCCTCATCCTGCAGGCGCTCAACTCGGGAGCCGACGTCAT